>JALTLF010000026.1 GCA_027005735.1 Chromatiales bacterium
AAAAATATGTCTTGTGCAAGTAAGGTAGAAGGGGCGGTAAAAGGAGTGAACAGTGATCGTATTCACCTTACAGTTGGCCAGTAAAAGAAATCACACCTCTCATGCCGCCACGTGCCCGCCAAATTCCTCCACGCCGTAGCGCATGCAGCGCATTCCAGGTGACCAGTGCCCGAGAGGCATGCCGGCCTTGAGCTTGAGTTGTTGCACGAAGTCGTGCTTGTCGGGCAGGCTTTCCCATACCGAGGGCAGAAAGGTGGCACGGCGCGGGCCGTCTTCCAGGATGAGGCCGTCCTTGCCGGGTTGCAGTTGTTCCAGCAGTTCCGCTTCCGTGTGGCAGGGGATGGGTTCGGGGGCTTGCAACACGGAGATGTGAATATCCAGCGCCGGGTATTCCTCCACGCGCAGCGGCGGGAAGCGCGGATCCTGGAAGGCGGCGGCAAAGGCGTGTTCGGCCACGTCCTGCCCCAGCGCCTGGTAGGCCTGTAGCGTACCGATACAGCCGCGCAGTTCGCCGTCGATTTTCAGGGTGACGAAGGACGCGCCCTGTTCGCGCAGGGTTTCCGGCAGGTCGTTGATGTTGAGCGCCAGCGGCCTGCCGGTTTCCAGTCCCTGGCGGATGGAGAGATCGGCGATATCCAGTAGTTGCTTGCGCGTACGTTCATCGAGCATCAGTCCAGCTCCCAGGCGCCGTAGCCGACCACCTGGTCGCGCGGTCCGGCGGTGTCACCGGAGTTGCGCAGATCCAGCGTGTGCACATGCAGCCCGTGGCGGCGGGCCACCAGCAACAGGCCGCTCACCGGGTTGCGCCCACAGGCGCTCTCGTAGTCGAGGTCTTCGTAGCGCAGGGACTCGATGGCCCGGGTGGTGCGCCGGTCGAGCCGTTGCGCGGTGGCGTAGTCGTGGTAGTGGCTCAGATCGGAACTGACCACGATGAGGGTCTCCGGGCCGTCCCACAGGGCCTCGATGACCTCGGCCACCTCCTCGGCGCTGGCGTCGCCGACGACGATGGGCACCAGGCTGAAGTCGTCCAGGAGGGTCTGCAGGAAGGGCAGGTGGACCTCAAGACTGTGCTCCAGGGCATGGGCCTGGTCCAGTTCATGGACCTGGGGCAGGGGCAGGATGTCGGTGATGGCCTCGCGATCCAGGGCCACCGTACCAAGGGGCGTGGCGAAGTAGTCGGCGCCGCTGACTGCCAGTCCCCGGAAGGCCACGCGGTGAGAGGGGCCGAGGAGAACCACGCGGCGGATATGCGCGTGTTGCCGGCGCAGGCGGGCATAGGCGCTGGCCGCGACGGGCCCGGAATAGATGTAACCGGCATGGGGGACGATGAGTGCCTTGGGCGGTGGGGTCTCCACGGTGCGCACATCGTGGAGAAAGCGCTGCACCATGTCCTGGAGTTCACCGGGATCGGCCGGGTAGAAGCTACCCGCCACTGCCGGTGGCCGTATCCGTTGTTCCCCCTGTCCACGCATTCCTGATATTTCTCTGGTGGTTTATCGGATCAATAAGGTCTGGGCGCCCTTTATTCAAGCCTGTCACCGGCCTGTGCCGGCTGCCTTGATCGGCGTCAATTACACCCCCATTTACCATGTATAACAGGCCGCCGGTGGGCCACACTGATATTACACGACCTGCCGAGGACGGCCATCCCGGAGGCGAGGCCCATGGAACAGCCCATCCCCAACGATGACAGCGTCATCGACGTGAACTACTGGCACAAGCTGGAAGACGGCCGCATCCAGTGTGATCTCTGCCCACGCTACTGCAAGCTCCACGACGGACAGCGCGGCCTGTGTTTCGTGCGCGGGCGGCGCGGCGAGACCATGGTGTTGACCACTTACGGGCGTTCCAGCGGCTTCTGCATCGATCCCATCGAGAAGAAGCCCCTCAACCACTTCTATCCCGGCTCGGCGGTATTTTCCTTCGGCACCGCGGGCTGCAACCTGGCCTGCAAGTTCTGCCAGAACTGGGATATCAGCAAGTCGCGCGAGATCGACACCCTCGCCGATGCCGCCAGTCCCGAGGCCATCGCTCGCGCGGCGGAGGAACTGGGCTGCCGCAGCGTGGCCTACACCTACAACGATCCGGTCATCTTCCATGAATACGCCATCGACGTGGCGAAGGCCTGCCACGAACGCGACATCAGGTCGGTGGCGGTGACCGCCGGCTACGTCTGCCCCGAGCCGCGCGCCGAGTTCTACGCGCACATGGACGCCGCCAACGTGGACCTCAAGGCCTTCACCGAGCGCTTCTACCACAAGATCGTCGGCGGCCACCTGCAGCCGGTGCTGGAGACGCTGGAATATATAAAGAATGAAACCGACTGCTGGCTGGAAACCACGACGCTGCTGATCCCCGGCGAGAACGATTCCGACGCCGAGATCGACGAGATGACGAAGTGGGTGGTGGAGAAGCTCGGCCCGGATGTCCCCATGCACTTTACGGCTTTTCATCCCGACTGGAAGATGCGCGACCTGCCGCCCACCCCGCCCGACACCCTCACCCGCGCGCGCAAGATCGCCATGGACAATGGCGTGCGCTACGCCTACACCGGTAATGTCCATGATATGGACGGGGGTAGCACCTGGTGTCACGAGTGTGGTAAAAAGCTCATCGGTCGCGACTGGTACGTTCTGGGTGAGTGGAACCTGACTGCCGAGGGCAAGTGCAGGTTCTGTGGTACGCCGTGTGCCGGTGTCTTTGATACGAAGCCGGGCGCCTGGGGTGCGAAACGGCTTCCCATCAACATGCGCGAATTCAGTCACCTCGTTTCGGCCTGAGCGGCCGGAAGGGCATTCAACAAACGATCACGGGCGGCCCGCTGCGACGCGGCCGCCTTTTTATTGGTAAGGAGAACTCGATGAAGCGCGTCATGGCGGCGCTCCTTTTGCTGGCGCTGGGCGGCGGGGCACTGGCCGCCGATGTCGTGGAGGGCGTGTGGAGCGGCGAGGCCGAGCTGGGCTACGTACAGACCAGCGGCAATACCGAGACCACCACCATCAACGTGCGCGCCGCCGCGGCCCTGCGGCATGCCGCGTGGTTGCACGATTTCGAGTTCACCGGCCTGCGCGCCACGGATGGCGGCGTGACCACCGCCGACAGCGTCAGCCTGTTGTACCGGGCGGAGTACAATCTCTCCGACATCGACGCCCTGTTCGGTTCGCTGCGGGGAGAGGACAACCGCTTCGCCGGTTTTGATCGCCGCTACACGGAAGTCCTCGGTTACCGGCGCAGCGTGATCCGCACCGACAGCCATACCCTCAAGCTCGAAGCGGGTATCGGTGCGCGCCAGACCCGGAATGTCGATGGCACTCGCACCAGCGAGGGGATCCTGCGCGCGGCGATGGATTACGCCTGGCAGATCACCGAGAGCAGTTCCTTCAAGCAGGCCATCTCGATGGAAAACGGTAGCGACAACCGCGTGACCGAGTCGGTGACGGAACTCAAGCTCAAGATCAACGGCAATCTTTCCATGAAGACCACGCTCACCGTGAAGAACAACAGCACCGTGCCGCCCGGGGTCAGGAATACCGACGTGCAGACGGCGGTGACACTGGTCTATGATTTCTGAACATCGAGAAGCGGGGAAGACCTGACATGGCAGAGGAAAAGATTCGTATCGGTTTCGTTACCGTCTCCGACCGCGCCAGCCGCGGCGACTACGAGGACAAGGGCGGTCCGGCCATGCAGGCCTGGATGCGCAAGGCCCTCGTCAGCGACTGGGAGCCGGTGGCGCGCCTGGTGCCGGACGAGCAGGACCAGGTGGAAGCGGTATTGCGCGAGCTGTGCGACGAGCAGGGCTGCTGCCTGGTGGTGACAACCGGCGGCACCGGTCCCGCGGCGCGCGACATCACCCCCGAGGCCACCGAGGCGGTGTGCGACAAGATCCTCGACGGCTTCGGTGAGCAGATGCGCGCAGTGTCGCTGCAATACGTGCCCACCGCCATTCTTTCGCGCCAGATCGCCGGTATCCGTGGCAAATCGCTCATCATCAACCTGCCGGGCAAGCCCTCGGCCATCGACGAATGCCTGGAGGCGGTGTTTCCCGCCGTGCCCTACTGCATCGATCTCATCGAGGGGCCGTATCTCGAAACCGACGAGGCGGTGGTCAGGGCCTTCCGGCCGAAGCACGCGGTCAGGAAGGCGTGAATGCCGAGGCCCCACAGCAGCCGGTGATCCCGGACGAGGTGCGCAGCGTCGCGCAGATCATCGACTGGTGCGCGGCGCAGTTCGAGGCCGCGGATCTGTACTTTGGCCACGGCACGGACAATGCGCGTGACGAGGCCGCCTGGCTGGTGGCCAATCGTATCGGTTATCCCTTTGGCGAGGCGCGCCTCGCGGAGATCCCGGATGCGCAAACGCGCGCCGGGATCGCGCAGCTGGCTGCCGAGCGCGTGCGCACGCGCAAGCCGCTGGCCTACCTGCTGAACGAGGCCTGGTTCGCCGGCGAGGCCTACTACGTGGACGAGCGCGTCATCGTGCCGCGCTCGCCCATCGCCGAGTTGATCCTCGAAGGCTTCGCGCCCTGGGTGGATCCGCAAGGCGTGGAGCAGGTCCTCGATCTGTGCACCGGCAGCGGCTGTATTGCCATCGCCTGCGCCCACGCCCTGCCGCGGGCACGGGTGGACGCGGTGGACATCTCCGCCGCCGCCCTGGAGGTGGCGGCCATCAACGTGGCGCGACACGGCGTCGGCGAGCGCGTGCGGCTTCTGGAGGGGGATCTCTTTGCGCCGGTGGCCGACCGCCGCTATGACATCATCGTCAGCAATCCGCCCTACGTGGACAGCGCGGAGATGGCGGCGCGCGCGGCGGAGTATCGCCACGAGCCGGAGCTGGCCCTGGCGGCGGGCGAGGCGGGACTCGATCTTGCCATCCCTCTCATCGAACAGGCACGCGCGCACCTGGGCGAGCAGGGCATACTGGTGCTGGAGGTGGGCGCCAGCGCGCCGGCGCTGGAGGCGCGCTACCCGGGGCTGCCCTTCATCTGGCTGGATTTCGAACACGGCGGCGAGGGCGTTGCCCTGCTGGAGCGCGCCACACTGGATGCGTATTTTAACGACTGACTATCCTGTCCTGTAACGAGGCGAAGACATGAAAGAAAAACGTGCGGAATCCCTGGAACAGTTTGTCGACCTGGTGGATCAGGCGGTGTACGAGACCGAAGAGTTGTTGGCCGCGGCCGAGTACGATGACGAGGAAATGGGCATGGTGCACGGCTTCGTCGAGCCGCTGCTGCAAAGCCTGCGCGCCCTGCAGCAGTCGTTGCGCGACGGCAGCCACGAATTTGCCGACGAGGACCTGCCGTTCATGAGCATCGTCAAGAGCCAGAACGATGCGGCCCTGCCGTTCAAGTTCCTGCTCCGTATGATCAACAATACCCATCGCATGGGACTGGCCGAGGCGGACGAAGAGGCCTGAGTTCGTCGCCGCGGGTGCGGGGGGCTGCGGCGCCCAATAAATAAGGTATAATGGCCGCACCTGGATTCAGGGCGGGCGAACACCAGCGGCGGCAGCGTTTATGTCAGGCAACAGTATCGGCAAGCTCTTTACCGTGACCTCCTTTGGCGAAAGCCACGGGCCGGCCATCGGCTGCGTGGTGGATGGTTGTCCGCCCGGACTGGAACTGAGCGAGGCCGATCTGCAGGTCGATCTGGAACGCCGCCGTCCGGGCAAGAGCCGCCACACCACCCAGCGCCGCGAACCGGACCAGGTGAAGATCCTCTCCGGCGTTTTCGAGGGACGCACCACGGGCACCCCCATCGGCCTGTTGATCGAAAACGTCGATCAGCGCTCGAAGGACTACAGCAACATCAAGGACAGCTTCCGTCCCGGTCACGCCGACTATACCTACCTGCAGAAGTACGGCATCCGCGACTACCGCGGCGGCGGGCGCTCCTCGGCGCGCGAGACGGCCATGCGCGTGGCCGCCGGCGCCATCGCGAAGAAATGGCTGCGCGAGCGTTACGGCATCCTGATCCGCGGCTATCTCGCGCAACTGGGTCCCATCCGTGCCGAGGCCCTGGACTGGGCCGAGGTGGAGAACAACCCCTTCTTCTGTCCCGATGCCGGCAAGGTGGCGGAGATGGAGGCCTACATGGATGCCCTGCGCAAGGAAGGCAACTCCATCGGCGCGCGCATCAATGTGGTGGCCTCGGGCCTGTTCCCCGGCCTCGGCGAACCCATTTTCGATCGCCTCGATGCCGACATCGCCCATGCCATGATGAGCATCAATGCCGTCAAGGGCGTGGAGATCGGCGCGGGCTTCGCCTGTGTCACGCAGAAGGGCACCGAGCACCGCGACGAGATGACGCCGGAAGGTTTTCTCAGCAACAATGCCGGCGGTATCCTCGGCGGCATTTCCTCGGGCCAGGACATCACCGTCAGCATCGCCCTCAAGCCCACCTCCAGCCTGCGCCTGCCGGGGCAGAGCGTGGACAGCCAGGGCCGCAGCGCCGAGGTGGTCACCACCGGGCGGCACGATCCCTGCGTCGGTATTCGCGCCACGCCCATTGCCGAGGCCATGCTCGCCATGGTGCTGATGGACCATGCCCTGCGCCATCGCGCGCAGAACATGGACGTGGAAGCCGGCATGCCCGGCATCCCCGCATCCCGCGACTGAACCGGGTCGTCACAGGGACGCGATGAGCCCATGCCTTACTGGCGCCTGTCCACCTTCTATTTCTTCTATTTTTCCAGTCTCGGCACGCTGATCTTCTACCTCAGCGTGTATCTCGAGTCACTGGGTTTCAGCCGCCAGGACAGCGGCGAACTCATCGCCATCCTCGCCGCCACCAAGATCGTCTCGCCCATGGTGTGGGGCTGGATCGCCGATCACACCGGGCAGCGCATGCGCATCGTGCGTTTCGGCGCGCTCATGGCGGCGCTGAGTTTCCTCGCCGTGTTCAAGGTTACGGGCTACTGGCCGCTGGCGCTGGTGATCATGGTGTTCAGTTTCTTCTGGAACGCCATCCTGCCGCAATTCGAGGCCACCACCTTCAACCACCTCGGCGAGCAGGTACACCGCTACAGCGCCATTCGCCTGTGGGGCTCGGTGGGTTTCATCATCATGGTGTGGCTGGTGGGCCTCGGCATCGATGCCGCCGGTATCGGCATCCTGCCGTGGGTGGTGTTCATCGTCTTTGTCGCCATCTGGCTGTCGAGCCTGGTGGTGCCCGAGCAGGCGGCGAAGCACCTGCCGCTGGATCACGAGCCGCTGTCCACGGTCTTGCGCAAGCCGCACGTGCTGGGCCTGTTGCTGGTGTGCCTGCTCATGCAGGCGGGGCACGGGCCGTACTACGCCTTCTTCACGCCCTACATGAAGAGTCATGGCTACAGCATCGGTTTCATCGGCGGCTTGATTGCGCTGGGTGTGATCGCCGAGGTGGTGATCTTCTGGAGCATGCACAACTGGCTGGAACGCTTTTCCCTGCGCCACCTGATGATCTTCAGCCTCGCCATGGCCGCCCTGCGCTGGCTGCTCATCGGCGCCATGCCCGAGGTGCTGCCGGTGGTGCTGTTCGCCCAGTCCCTGCACGCCATCAGTTTCGGCGTCTATCACGCCGTTGCCATTCAACTGTT
>JALTLF010000027.1 GCA_027005735.1 Chromatiales bacterium
CTTCGTCCATGCACAAACGTATGGTTGACAGCCCGTCCCCGCGCGGCGCACACTGTGGCCATGTTGATGCGTTCTCCGATCAAATCCATGCACACCATGCACCGCTGGCTGGCGGCGCGCGTGCCCCTGCGTGTCCGGAGGATGCAATAGACGGAAGTTGGCATACGACATACTGTTTATTCACCGAAGGGCCGCAGGGTAAAAGCTGCGGCCTTTCTTTTTGCAACTCAGACAGACCAACCAGGGAGGTGACTGCCATGTCTGTCCCGGCGGCCTTTGTCGGCGTGATCCTCATCTGGTCCACCACGCCGCTCGCCATCAAGTGGAGCAGCCAGGGGACCGGGTTCCTGTTTGCCATCAGCGCGCGCATGCTCATCGGCGTGCTGCTGTGCTATGCCGTGCTGCGCCTGCTGCGCGGTCGCCTGCCGTGGCACCGCAAGGCCGTGCAGACTTACCTCGCCAGCGGCGTGGCCATCTACGGCGCCATGACCAGCGTGTACTGGGGCGCGCAGTTCATCCCCTCCGGCCTGGTGTCGGTGATCTTCGGCATGACGCCCATCTTCACCGGCATCCTCGCCGCCCTGTGGCTGGGGGAGCGCATCGGCACCCCGCCGCGCCTGCTTGGCGTGGCCCTGGGGGTCGCCGGCCTGGCGGTGGTCTTCGCCGACGATCTGGCCGGTACCCACCTGGATCACGCCGCCCTGTGGGGCATGGCGGCGGTGCTCTTCGCCACCTTCCTGCACTCGCTGAGCATGGTGCTGGTCAAGGGGATCGGCGCCGGCCTGCCGGCGCTGAGCGCCACCACCGGCGGCTTGCTGTTGTCCACCCCGGCGCTGCTCCTCACCTGGTGGCTGGCGGGCGGCAGCCTGCCCGAGGCGGCCCCGGCGCGCGCTGTGGGGGCCATCGTCTATCTCGGCGTATTCGGCTCGGCGCTGGGCTTCGTGCTGTTCTTCTACGCCCTGCGCCACCTGGAGGCGGGACGCATGGCCCTCATCCCCCTGGTCACCCCGGTGCTGGCGCTGTTGCTGGGTTACCTGCTGGCCGACGAGGTCCTGCCCGCCTGGCGGCTGGGCGGCGCGGGGCTGATCCTCCTCGGCCTGCTGGTTTTCGAGTGGGAGTTGCTCGGCCGCCGCTGGCGGCGTCCGGCGGTGGCCGCCGGGGCCGGGGAGTCCTGAGCCGTCGTCGTCCGCTGCCGCCGATGTGCGGTAGCGGATTGCGGCGTGGTCGGGGCCGCGCGGGCTTGAATTCGGGGCGGGAAATAAGGCATAAAGGTGGTGCGCGAACCGTGCCGGGCAAACAGAGCGCGGACCACAAAGGAGAGGCAGGATGTCGGTACAGGTAAACCAGGAAGAACAGGCGAACACGGAACGACGCGGCAAGTCACTGGGTGACCTGCATACCCTGCTGGAGAGTCGCACCGAGACCCTGGCGCTGCTCCAGCAACTGGCGGACATGCGCCCCTTCAAGGCGGAGGAGAGCGTGCAGCTTGCCCTGCAGGAGTTCTGCGAGGCCCTCGTGGACTACACCGCCAGCGCCCATTTCCAGCTCTACCGTTTCTTCGAGGAAGGCAAGGAACGGCGCAAGGCCGTGCTGGAGGTGGCCAACCGCATCTATCCCAGCATCGCCACCACCACCACCCGGATCCTCGATTTCAACGACGAGTACGACTGCGAGGACCATTGCAGCAATCTCGCCAACCTCGCCGAGGATCTCTCCAGACTCGGCGAAGTGCTCGCCGACCGTATCCAGATGGAAGACCAGCTCATCCAGGCCCTGCAAAGCTCCGGCCGCGGCAAGTAAGCC
>JALTLF010000028.1:0-6589 GCA_027005735.1 Chromatiales bacterium
AGTTCTGCTTGCCGGTCTTGGCGGCATACATGGCGAGATCGGCGGCGCGCAACAGGGAGGAGGGATCCCCGCCGTGCTCGGGGCACAGGGCGATACCGATGCTCGCCGAGACCGAGAAATTCAGCCCTTCCAGTTCAAACGCCCTGTCCAGGGACTTGATCAGCCTGGCGCACACGGTAATGCAGGCATCCACCTCCGTGTCGGGGAGGATCACGGCGAATTCGTCGCCGCCGAGGCGCCCGAGGGTGTCGCGCTCGCGCAGTACGGCGCTGAAACGCCGGCCCACTTCCACCAGCAGGGCATCACCACACTCGTGTCCAAGGGTGTCGTTGACCTCCTTGAAGCGATCCAGATCGATCATCAGGACCGCGAAGGCGCGGGGCACGCGCTGGGCATCATGCACACACTGTTGCAGGCGATCCTGGATCAGCGAGCGGTTTGGCAGGCCGGTGAGGACATCGTAGAGGGCCAGGTGCTCCAGCTCCTGGTTCACCCGTTCCAGCTCCTGCGTGCGGCTCTGGACGCGTTCCTCGAGATTGCGGTTGAGGTCCTGCAACTGCGCCATGAAGCGGTCCTTCTCTTCCGTGCTGACCTGGAGCTTGCGCATCATCTCATTGAAGGAGCGCGCCAGCCTGCCAAGCTCGTCTTCGGAAAAAACCTTCACCGGCTCGCCGAGTTTGCCCGCCGCCACCCGCCGCGCACCCCTGACGAGATGCACGATGGGCCGCAGGGTATTGTAACGAAAGACGATGAAGATACTGGCGGCAAGAAAGACAATGATCAGGCCGTTGCCGAGAAACTGGCGCAGCAGTTCGTCTTCGAGCTGGCGCTCGATACGGTCGCGGCTGACGCCCACGCGCACCACGCCCAGCTCGTGTTCCTTTAGCCGAATGGGAAATTCCTGCACGCTCATGCCGGGTCGGGCATCGATGGCCGCAAGCCAGGCAAAAAAGTCATTGCCCTCGGTATCGGCGATGGCATCCAGTATCCGCGGATCGTCCTCGTTCAGGTAAGTGGTCAGATTGTGTCCCTCGGGCGAGACGACCACGGCGTAGACCACGGCGGGACTGTCGCTGATGTCCCCCATGTACTCGTCCAGCGCCACGTAGTCATAGCTCAGGATGGCCTCGGCGCTGACCCGCGCCACGAACTCGCCCAGTTCCTTGACCTCCTCGCCAAGGTATTGCTCGTAGAGCGCGTGGCGATAATGGTAATTGATGACGGCAATGACGCTCATGGTCACCGCCAGCACCGAGGCCGTCAACAGGATGAACTTGCCACCGAGGCTGTGCCGCCACACCCAGCGGCGAGGATGTGCCTGCTGCGACGCCATCCTCAATACGCCACACCCAGGACCTGCGCGATGATGCGCCGGTGGGGATCGTAGTCCGCGTCCGTGGCCGGCCGCAGTGCGGTGAGCTCGGCGGCCTCGAGTACCGCCCGACCTTGCGCAGTTTCCTGCAGGTTCACCAGCAGCGTGCGGATACGCCGGCGCAGCGCGGCGGGCAGGTCGCGGCGCACGGCCCAGGGGAGGTGGGCCAGCGCCGGTCCCCGCGCCAGCACGCGCAGCTCGGCGGTATCGATGCGCCGGGTGACGATGCGCTTTTGCAGGTTGGGTTCCCCCACCCCGGCGGCATCCGCCTGACCGAAGTAGGCCGCAAAGATGGCGTTGACGGGGCTGCGGGCAAACTCCTGCACGTAGTCCCCCTCCCCGAGCCCCGCCTCGCGCAACAGCCAGGTGGTGATGATATAACTCTGCATGGCGCGCACCCCGCCGCCAAAAACGATGCGCCGGCCGCGCAACTGGGACACCGAGGTAATGCCGCTGTCCCGGCGCACGACGAGCGCACCGGCGATGGTGGCGCGCCCGCCCTCCTCGTTCATGGCAATGACCTCGTAACCGAGACGCTGGTGGGCGCGCACGTAGTGATACTGGTTGACGTGCAGGATGTCGTAGGCGCCACGCTCCAGCTCCTGCTGGAACAGGACGAAGTTGGGCGCGCTGCGCAGTTCCACGGGCTGCTCGAGCCGGCGGGAGAGATAGTCGGCGAGGGGCGTGAAGTGCTCGACGGTACCGCGCAGGCCGTAGCGGGGAAAGACACCCATCACCAGCGCCTCCCGCGCCGGCGCGGACGACAGGACCACGAACAGGAGTCCCGCAACCAGGACGGCCCGGCGGATCAGTCTGGCGGGATGGATTCTCTGCACGCTATCGGTTCCATGGGCATGCCCGACGGGAGCGGTAACGGCGACACACACGCGCCGCCGCGCCGGGCAGATTCCATATATATGTCGGCCGCCAGGACCACATGTTTAGGCCCATGGCACTCGCGGCAGGGAAATGTCCCTGCCGGGAGAACGACTTAGCGGCGTTCGATGGGAAGGTAGTCGCGGATCGCGGGGCCGGTATAAACCTGGGTGGGACGGAAGATGCGGTTGTCCTTGAGCTGCTCGCGCCAGTGGGCCAGCCAGCCGGCGCAGCGGGCAATGGCGAAGATGGTGGTGAACTGGTCGGCGGGGATCCCCATCTCCTGGTAGAGAATGCCGGAGTAGAAATCGACGTTGGCATAGACGCCCTTGCGGGCCAGACGGTCCTCGCAGACCTTCTCCACGGCCTTGGCGGTCTCGAACATGGGATTGAGGTCCTCGCCACGGGCGGCCATGAGCTGGTCCACCAGTTTCTGCAGGATGGTGGCACGGGGGTCCTTGGTCTTGTACTCCCGGTGCCCCATGCCCCAGATGACCTCCTTGTTGGCGAGCTTGCGATCCACGTAGGCCTCGGCATTTTCGGGCGAGCCGATTTCTTCGAGCATTTCCACCACCTTCTGGTTGGCGCCGCCATGCAGGGGCCCGGAGAGCGCGCCGATGGCCGCCGCGATGACGCTGTTGGGGCTGGCCAGCGTGGAGGCGTTGACCAGCACCGCGAAGGTGGAGGCATTGATGGTGTGCTCGGCGTGCAGGATGAGGCAGACGTCCATGATGCGCGCCAGCAGGGGATCCGGCTCGCGCCCGGTGAACATGTAGAGGAAGTTCTCGGCGTAGCTCAGGTCCTCGCGCGGCTCGGGCGGCTCGTAGCCGTTGCGCACGTGCTCCCACATGGCCACCAGCGTGCCCATGCGGGCGAGGATCTTCACCGTCATGTTGTGCACGTAGTTGAGATCCGCACAGGTGTCACCACCGGTGAGGCAGTCGTTGCCGGGATAGAACATGCCGAGACTCGCCACCGCGGTCTGCAGCATCTCCATGGGATGACCGGTGGCGGGAAAGGTCTTCATGAGATCGAGGATGTGGTACTGCACGCGGCGGTTACGGCGCAGGTTGGCATCGAACTCGGCGAGCTGCTCCGCGGTGGGCAGATCGCCGTCGAGCAGCAACTGGGTGGTTTCCTCGAAGGTGCTGTGCTCGGCGAGCTGCTCGATGGGATAACCACGGTAGGCGAGAATGCCCTTCTCGCCGTCGATATCCGAGATATTGGATTTGGTCGCCGGTACGCCCGCCAGTCCTGGCAAATACTCGCTCATGTGGTTTCCACTCCAGCTATGTGACCCGTCCCCCGGCGGCCGCGCCGGGAAAGACGCCAAGGATAACAAAAATACCCCGGCATGCACGCCGCAGACGGTCCTGCCTGCCATGGCTATCGGCGCCCGCGGGATGGAAGTTGAGGCCCCGCAGACGCCAACGGCCCGGCTGGGGCCGGGCCGCTGGCCATTCTGACCCGCGCGGGGCGGGAAAATTCACACGGAAAACGAGGATCCGCAGCCGCAGGTTGTGGTGGCGTTGGGGTTGCGGATGACGAACTGGGCGCCCTGCAGGTCTTCCTTGTAGTCGATCTCGGCGCCCACCAGGTACTGGTAACTCATGGGGTCGATGAGCAGGGTCACGCCGCCGTTTTCGATCTCGGTATCCCCTTCCTGGACGTTCTCGTCGAAGGTGAAGCCGTACTGGAAGCCGGAGCAGCCACCCCCGGTGATATACACACGAAGCTTGAGCTTGTCGTTGCCCTCTTCCTCGATGAGGCTGCGGACCTTGGCCGCGGCGGCATCGGTAAAGACCATGGGTGCGTCGTCGGTCTGGCTTGCGGTATTCATGTCACTTCCTCGCTACTTCTCTTCGGGATCGGCTCGTGGCGACAGGCGGCGCCGGACGGACCCGATCCGTTCAATGACCTGCCAGTATAGACCAATCTATATCAGCAGAAGCTGATATTTTGCAATACCCTAGCGATATTATCAAGATTATATGGAAGAAAGACTAGCCGGCGCCGCTGCCCTGGCCCTCCGGCACGGCCTGCTTGTCCTCGGGCTTGATGGCCACCACCGACTTTTCGGCCTCGGCGCGGTGCACCAGGTTGCCGTTGACCTCCGCGCCCATGGCCATCTCGATGAGGCTGTAGTACACGTTGCCGTTGACGCGCGCATGGGCGGCGAGTTCGATGTGTTCCAGGGCGTGCACGTCACCGATGATAGTGCCGTTGAGAACCACCCGCGCCACGCGCACCTCGCCCTCGATGACGCCGCGCTCGCTCAGGGTCAGCACCGAGCCGCTGCCCTCCTCGCAGACCACGTTGCCGGTGATCTTGCCGTCCACGTGCAGGCCACCGCTGAAGACCACGTCGCCCCGGATCTCGGTATTCTGGCCGATGAGTGAGTCGATCTTCGCGCTTTGCTTCGGTTTCTTTGTCTTTCCCAACATGGACCGGGTTCTCCTCAGGTCGTCCATTCAAAGGTCTTTTCGATGGGGTCCTGGCGCCGCCCACGCGGCCGGACCTCCACGGTGATCCGTTGCAGGGTGAAGGCGGCCGGCAGTTGCAGCTTGCCCTCCAGCGACTGGAAGTACTTGAAACGGTAGTTCAGCTCGCGGAGCTTCTTTTCCGTGACGTCCCGCAGTTCCAGTACCTTCGGCCGCCCGTCCTCGACGCCCTCCAGACGCAATCTTACCGCCCCGTAGGCCAGCCTGTCATTCTTCAGCACCTGGGTCAGCACCACCTTGTAGCGGTAGGTGCCCTCGCTGCCGAGGGGCGTGAGCTTGAAGCTCTGCAGGCGCAGGCCCCGCGAGGCCTCGCGGGGCGAGACGATGCCGCGGTAGAAAGCCAGTTCCTCGTTGAGTTCGAGGATCTCGCCCTGCAGGGCGCTGAGCGAGATCTTCACGTCCGCCGAGGCCTTGCGTTCCACCTGCAGGGTACGCTCCAGCAGGGCGACCTTCTCGCGCAACTGTTCCAGCTGTTCCTCCAGCGCCGCGTTGACCGCGAGCAGTTCGTCGTATTCCCGCGCCGCGGCGATATGGTCGAAACCGGCGCGGTAGCGGCCGTACTCGAACAGCCCCCAGGCGGCGAAGAGGGCGGCCACCAGAGACAGGACGATGACCAGGCGCTGCTTCAGCGGGCGGTGGGACTTGACGACCAGCTTGTTCATGGCGCTTGCGACATCCTCAGGGAACCAGGGCGATGCCCCGCAGCCCCGCCGCCTCGTCCAGGCCAAACATGATATTCATATTCTGCACCGCCTGCCCCGAGGCACCCTTGACGAGGTTATCAATTACGGACAAAACCACCACCACGTCGCCGTCCTGCGGCCGATGCACGGCGATGCGGCAGACGTTGGCGCCGCGTACGCTGCGCGTCTCGGGGTGGCTGCCCGCCGGCAGCACGTCCACGAAGGCGCTGTCCGCGTAGCGGCTCGCGTAGAGGGCCTGCAGATCGGCATTCAGGCCATTGCCGGCATCGGTGAGATGGGCATAGAGGGTGGCGTGGATACCGCGGATCATGGGGGTGAGATGCGGCACGAAGGTCAGGCCCACGGCGTGGCCGGCGACGCGCGACAGCCCCTGGCGGATCTCCGGCAGGTGGCGGTGGCCGGGCACGGCATAGGCCTTCATGCTCTCGGCGCACTCCGCCAGCAGGGTCCCCTGGGCGGCCTTGCGCCCGGCGCCGCTTACACCCGACTTGCAGTCCGCCACCAGGCGCTGATCGTCCACCAGCCCGGCCTCGATGAGCGGCAGAAAACCCAGTTGCGCGGCGGTGGGATAGCAGCCGGGATTGGCCACCAGGCGCGCGCCGGCGATGGCCTCGCGGTTGACCTCCGGCAGGCCGTAGACGGCCTCGGCGAGAATATCCGGGCAGGCGTGTTCCAGCCCGTACCACTGCCGCCACTCTGCGGGGTCCTGCAGGCGAAAGTCGGCGGCCAGATCGATGACCCGCACCCCGGCCTCCAGCAGTTCGGACACCTGGGTCATGGCCACGCCGTTGGGGGTGGCGAAGAACACCACGTCGCAGCCGCGCAACACCGCCGGGTCGGGCTCGCTGAAGACGAGATCCACGTGACCGCGCAGGTTGGGGAACATCTCCGCCACCGGCGTGCCCGCCTCGGAGCGCGAAGTGATGGTCAGCAGTTCCACGTCCGGATGGGCGGCCAGCAGGCGCAGCAATTCCACGCCCGTGTAACCCGTACCGCCAACAATGCCTGCCCTGATACTGCTCATGCTTACCTGTCCCAATATATAAGGTGGAGATGATATAGCGAGCGGGGAGACAACGCAAAATAACAGTGGCGAGGGGCGAGGAACACCCGCTGATCGCGAAACAGCGGTCCCC
>JALTLF010000028.1:6689-7540 GCA_027005735.1 Chromatiales bacterium
GCCACTCCTTCGTGAACCACAGAGAACACGGAGGGCACAGAGAAAAACTTTTCCCGTCATTCCAGGACCGCGAAGCGGTAGCCCGGAATCCAGCGGTTCGTTCACGCGGCGCGATTGCGCCCGGTGGCGCGAGATTCAAGTGATGAGGCGCGAGGAACACCCGCTGATCGCGAAACAGCGGTCCCCGCCACTCCTTCGTGAACCACAGAGAACACGGAGGGCACAGAGAAAAACTTTTCCCGTCATTCCAGGACCGCGAAGCGGTAGCCCGGAATCCAGCGGTTCGTTCACGCGGCGCGATTGCGCCCGGTGGGGCGAGGGACGAGGAACACCCGCACTCGTCATGTTTCCACCGTGGCCGCGCCTTCCGGGCTCCGACCCTGCGTGAGTCGCCCTGCAGGCGCGAACCACGGTGGCGAGGTCAGAGAGTCTGGCTCTCTCGCCCCTCGCCACGTGTGCCAACGCCGGCACGCAAAGAAAAACCCCGGCCCTGCTGCGCAGGACCGGGGCAATAAGGAGATTGCCTGACTGCTCGGTTGTTCTTAGAAGACGATCAGCAGTTGCGCCGAGAGGCGATCATCCATGCCGCTGAGAATGACATTCGGCGTTGCCGAGGAGGCCAGGTTCGGGGCCTCGGCGTCACGGAACTCATAGTTGATGATCAGGCGGCTCTTCTTGTTGAAGAAGTACTGCGTGCCCAGGGTCAGGGTGGTGAACTGGCGCTCGCCACTGGTGCTGTTGGTCAGGCGATTGTAGACATCATAGCGCAGGTCCACCTCCCACTTCGGCGTCAAGTGGTAACCGAAGTCCACGTACCAGCCGTTGGCCTCGCCGGTGGTGGCGACGTTGAA
>JALTLF010000029.1 GCA_027005735.1 Chromatiales bacterium
ACGGTCCCTGTTTTACCCTGCTGTTCATCGACCTGGACAACTTCAAGGGCATCAATGATCTGCATGGCCATTCCGTGGGTGACAGTATTCTCAAGGAGGTGGCGCAACGCCTCGAACAGAGCTTCGCCTCCGCCCTTGCCATTCGTCAGGGCGGCGACGAATTCATCGTGCTCACCAAAGGAGAGTTCGACGACGAACTGGAGGCGGCCTGCCGGGGCTTCATGTTGCGACTCAAGGCGCCCATTCACCACGGCGAACTGGAATTCTCCATCCGTGCCAGTATCGGCGTGGCCCAGGCGCCCGGCGATGGCAGTGAACTGGACGAACTCCTGCGCAAGGCCGACATGGCCATGTACGAGGCCAAGCGCCTGCGTTGCGGCGTCTATGCCTATGCCAGTCACCTTGCCGAGCGCAGCGAGCGCACCGCGCAGATCGAGCGCGAACTGGCGACGGCCCTGAAGCGCAACCAGTTTCATCTTGTCTACCAGCCGCAGGTAGATGCCCAGGACGGCAGTATTCTCGGCATCGAGGCGCTCCTGCGCTGGCACTCTCCCGTGCTCGGCACTGTCGCGCCGGATGAGTTCATCGGTGTGGCGGAGTCCATGGGCATCATGCGCGATCTCGGCCATTTCGTCATCGAAACGGCCATGCAGGAGTCGCGTCGGATCTGCGCCATGACCGAGCGCATGCGCGGCAACGGGCCGCGGCTCTTCGGCGTGTCCATCAATGCCTCGGTGAGCCAGCTGTTCGACGTCGAGTTCGTCAACAGGCTGGTGGAGACGGAGCAGGGCCGTGCCTGCCGCGACTGCCATCTCATCGTCGAGATCACCGAGAGCCTGTTCATCGAGGACGTGGACGTGGCCCGCGTGGTGCTCGACGAGTTGCGCGAGGCGGGCATGGGCGTCTCGCTGGACGATTTCGGTACCGGTTATTCTTCCCTCAGCCTGCTGAGCAAACTGCCCCTCACCGAGATCAAGATCGACAAGAGTTTCGTGCAGGACATCCTCAGCGATTCGCAGGATCGCCAGCTGATCAAGAGCATCATCAGCCTCGGCCGCGGGCTGGGGATCCCCGTGCTGGCCGAGGGGGTGGAAACCGCCGAACAGGTGGACATGCTGCGCGAGTTCGGCTGTGATCGCTTCCAGGGTTACTATTTTGCCCGTCCCCTGCCCATCGACGAGCTCTGCGAACTCATCCAGTCCTGGCCCGGCCAGCATCCCCGGCTGCGGAGCCAGGGTTCCGCCTGAAGGCCGCCGCGGCGTCCGCCGTCAACCCACCACGTCCAGTACCCGCCGCCGGAAGCCCACCCCGCGCGCCCGCGCCAGTCTTTCACAGGCATCGATATCCACCCCCGCGAGACCGTCGATGGCCGTGGCGGTGACACTCTTTATATAAGTCGGCGCGAGCGCCAGGAAGTCCAGCATCGCCGGCCAGGAATCCCGCATGGCCGGCCGGCAGTGTTGCTCATAGAGCGCGGCGTTGTGGGCATTCATGGATACCGACAGGGCATCGACGCACTGGGCCAGTTCCGGCAGGACGTTGCGTTTGTGCACACGGTTGGCGAGGCCGTCGGTATTGACGCGCACGCGTCCGCCGCCTTCCCTGATGTGTTGCGCCACGGCCAGCAGGACCTTCAGGCGCAGGGTGGGTTCGCCGAAACCGCAGAACACGACTTCCGTCCAGTCGCCGGGTCGTTCGATGGCATTGATGATCTCCTCGGCGCTCGGCATCTGAGAAAGCCCCAGGTGGTAATCGTGTACCCGCGGTCCCGCGCGGTGCTTGGGACAGAAGGTGCAACGCAGGGTGCAGCGATCGGTGATGTTGAGGTAGAGGCGATCGCCGATGACATAACTGAGGCGATCACGCGCACGGCTATCAATGTTGGGGGCGGTCACGGCATGCGATCCGGTGAGATTCTGGAGTGACTCTAGGCCAACGGGCGGCGCGGGGAGTTGATCCTGGTCAAGATCGGGGAATGGGGCAGGGACTACACTGCGCGCCACAATCGAGGTGCCGGTGAAGCGTCGGCGAGATACCAGTCTTGAAGGAAGAGGGACAATGGGGATGGCCAGTTTCCGAGGTGTTGACCGGGTAAATCGTGCAAGCGGATCCCCCGGGCTGCCGTCGCCGGGCGCGGTGCCGTTTTTCCTGTTCGGCAGTCTGCTGTCACGGCGTTTCGCCCGCGCCATTGCCGGGGGCGAACTGGATTTCCTGCACGACAGGATCCTGCGCGTGGTGCTCCAGCCGCCCGGCTTCGCTTTCGATGTTACGCTGCGGGAGGGGCAACTCCGCGTGGCGGCGCCGGGTGGGCATGCCGGCGGGAACCGGGAGCGCTGGGATCTGCGGATCACCGGCAGGGCGCGGGATTTTCTGCGCCTCGCCACCCGCCTGGAGGATGCCGACACGCTGTTCTTCCAGCGTCGCCTGAAGATGGAAGGGGATACGGAACTGGGCCTGTACCTGAAAAACTTTCTCGATGCCCAGGAAGAGGCCGAGCAGGCCCTGGCGCGTTTCGCCGAGGATAAATTGCGTGGCGCCGTGATGCTGCTCGAAAGGCTTGAGAATGGAACTCGTCTGTCCCGCCGGTAACCCGCCGGCGCTGAAGAGTGCCGTGGACCACGGCGCCGGCGCGGTGTACATCGGTTTTCGCGACGACACCAATGCGCGGCATTTCGCTGGCCTGAACTTCACCGACCGCCAGATGGAAGAAGGCATTCGCTATGCCCATGCGCGTGGCGTGCGCGTGTTCGTCGCCATCAACACCTATCCGCAGGCGGCCGGCTGGCCACGCTGGCAGGCCGCGGTGGAACGCGCCGCCGGGCTCGGCGTCGATGCGCTGATTGCCGCCGATGTGGGCGTGCTCGATTACGCCTATGAACGGGCGCCGGATCTCCATCGCCATCTCTCCGTACAGGGTTCGGCCACCAGCGCCGAGGCCATCCGTTTCTATCATCGGCACTTCGACATCCGGCGCGTGGTCCTGCCACGCGTGCTGTCGCTGCGGCAACTCCGCCGCGTGGTACAGGACAGTCCGGTGCCGGTGGAGGTGTTCGGTTTCGGCAGCCTGTGCGTGATGGTGGAAGGCCGTTGCCTGTTGTCCTCTTACGTCACTGGCCAGTCGCCCAATACCTGCGGGGTGTGTTCGCCGGCCGCGGCGGTGCGCTGGGACGAGACCCCCGCGGGGCGCGACTCGCGCCTCAATGGCGTGCTCATCGATCGCTACGGGCCGGGTGAACACGCCGCCTATCCCACCCTGTGCAAGGGGCGCTTCGAGGTACGCGGGCAAACGGGTTACGCCATCGAGCAACCCACGAGCCTCAATACCCTGGCGCTGTTGCCGGAACTGGCCGAGATGGGCGTCGCCGCCATCAAGATCGAAGGGCGACAGCGCAGCCCGGCCTACGTGGCGCAGGTGACCCGGGTGTGGCGCGCGGCGCTGGATGCCTGCGCGCGTGATCCGGGGAGCTTCCGGCCGCGGCCCGACTGGCAGGCGGTTCTGCAATCGGTCTCCGAAGGGGCGCAGACCACCTTCGGCGCCTATCACCGATCCTGGCAATGAACATGAGCGACACGCACTCACCCGCTTCCATGCCCGGACTGGCGCTGGGTCCGGTGCTCTACCACTGGCCGCGCGAGGTGGTGCTGGATTTCTATGCCATGGTCGCCGACAGCCCGGCGGAGATCGTCTACCTGGGCGAGACGGTCTGCGCGAAACGCCGCAGCCTGCGCCGGGACGACTGGCTTGCCCTGGCGCGGGAGCTGGCCGCGGCCGGCAAGGAAGTGGTGTTCTCCAGCCTCGCCCTCATCGAGGCCGATTCGGAGCTGAGGAGCCTGCGGCGCCTGTGCGAGGACGATGCCTTCACCATCGAGGCCAACGACATGGCGGCGGTGTCCATCCTGGAAGAGCGGGGCCGGCCCTTCGTGGCGGGTGCGACGCTGAATCTCTACCATCCGCGCAGTATCGCGGTGCTGGCGCGCGCCGGCATGCGTCGCTGGGTGATGCCGCTGGAGTTGTCGCGGCGCGCCTTTGCCGACATTCGCGCGGCCCTGCCGGAGACGGTGGCAAGCGAGGTATTCGCCTTTGGCCGCCTGCCGCTGGCGTACTCGGCGCGCTGCTTTACCGCGCGCGCCCACGATCTGCCCAAGGACGACTGCCAGTTGCGTTGCCTCGACGATCCCGACGGCCTGCTGCTGAAGACCCGCGAGGGCGACGACTTCCTGGTCCTCAATGGCATCCAGACCCAGTCGGCGCACAGTTTCAACCTCATGGCCGCCGAGGTGGCGGGGCCGCCGCCGGCGGATGTGTTGCGCCTCAGTCCCCAGTCACGGCACATGCCGGCCATCCTCGCCGCCTTCGACGACTGGCGCCACGGCCGCGCCGGGGGCGGGGAACTGGCCGCGCGTCTCGAGGATCTGTTGCCGAGCGGCAGTTGCAACGGCTACTGGCTGGGCGGGGCCGGCATGCAACGGCTGCCGACGCCGGCCGCGCAGGCCTGAAACCTGCCGGGGGTGAGCATGCCGCGCGGGGTGCTGTCGGACGTGGTCAACACCTTCGGCCAGGCCATGCTGCGGCGCTACGGCGAGCGCGTGCACAAGCTGGCCATCAATGCCGACTTCACCTGTCCCAACCGTGACGGCAGCAAGGGGATCGGCGGCTGTAGCTTCTGCAACAACGCCTCCTTCAACCCCACCGCGCGCCGGCCACCGCCGGTGGCCGCGCAGATCGAAGCGGGCCGGCGGGTGATCCGCCGTCGCACCGGCGCGCGCAAGTACCTTGCCTATTTCCAGGCCTACAGCAACACCTACGCCGAGCAGGCAGTCCTGCGCCGGCTCTACGACGCGGCGCTTGCCGAAGCGGACGTCATCGGCCTGTCGGTGGGCACGCGACCCGACTGCGTGGAGGACGCGGCGCTGGATCTGCTCGCCGCCTACCGCGACGCGGGCCATGAGATCTGGCTGGAGCTGGGGCTGCAATCGGCCTTCGACGATACCCTCGCGCGGGTCAACCGCGGGCATGGCTTCGCCGCCTACCGCGACACCCTGCGGCGCGCCCGGGCGCGGGGGATCCCCGTGTGTACCCACCTCATCCTCGGCCTGCCGGGGGAGGGGCCTCGTCACTGGCACGAGAGCCTCGCGCGGGTGCTGGAGCTGGGCGTGGACGGCCTCAAGCTCCATCCCCTGCACGTGGTGAAACACACGCGCCTGGCCATCGCCTGGCGGCGCGGTGAATACCGGCCGCTGACACGCGAGACCTACGTGGCGGCGGTGGCGGAGCTGGTACGGCGCACGCCCGCCTCGGTGATCTTCCATCGCCTCACCGGCACGGCGCGCCCCGACATCCTGCTGGCACCGGCCTGGTGCAGTCGGAAGTGGGCGGTACTGAATGCCATCCACGCGCAGCTCGTGGCGGAACCGTGCCGCGCGGCGGCCGGATAGCAATCCCTGATCGTTTGTGACAAAATCGCCAACCGGTTCCGGCGCTCGCCGGGCCACCCTGTCCATGGTGACCTGCGTTGGTCCCCCCGCGACGACAAGCCGTGAACCCGGTCAGGCCCGGAAGGGAGCAGCCGCAGCGGTGGACTCGGGCGCCGGGGTGTGGCTGGCGCGGGTTGCCTCCCTAAATCCCGTGACATCCCGCGTCCCTGTATTCCGGGGCCGATTCCGGCTAGAATGGTTTTTCCCGGATTTGGCCCGAGTTTTACTATAAATCAATGACTTATCAGGTTCTGGCGCGTCGATGGCGGCCCCGCAATTTCGAGGAAATGGTGGGCCAGGATCATGTCCTGCGCGCGCTCATCAATGCCCTGGACAACGACCGCCTGCACCACGCCTTCCTGTTCTCCGGCACCCGCGGCGTGGGCAAGACCACCGTCGCGCGCATCCTCGCCAAATCGCTGAACTGCGAGCAGGGGGTGAGTTCGAAGCCCTGCGGCGAGTGTCCCACCTGCCGGGAAATCGATGCCGGCCGCTACGTGGATCTCATCGAGGTGGACGCCGCCTCGCGCACCAGGGTGGACGAGACCCGCGAGCTGCTGGACAACGTGCAGTACGCGCCGACCCGCGGGCGCTACAAGGTGTATCTCATCGACGAGGTGCACATGTTCTCCAACCACAGCTTCAATGCCCTGCTCAAGACCCTCGAAGAGCCGCCGCCCCACGTCAAGTTCCTCCTCGCCACCACCGATCCGCAGAAGCTGCCGGTGACCATTCTTTCGCGCTGCCTGCAGTTCAGCCTGCGCCGCCTGCTGCCGGACCAGATCGAGGGACAACTGGCGCGCATCCTGGAGGCGGAAGGCGTGGCCCACGATGCCGCCGCCCTGCAACTGCTGGCGCGCGCCGCCGACGGCAGCATGCGCGACGGCCTCAGCCTGCTCGATCAGGCCATCGCCTTCGGCGGCGGCGAGGTGCGCGAAGCCGAGGTGCGCAGCATGCTGGGCACCATCGAGCAGGGCCATGTCCACCATCTCCTCGGCGCGCTGGCGGACGGGGATGCCGCCGGCCTCATGGCGCAGGTGGCGGAGCTGGCGCTCGCCGCGCCCGATTTCAGCAACGTCCTCGCCGAGATGATCACCACGCTGCACCACCTGGCCCTGATCAAGCAGGTCCCCGAGGCCTGGCACGCGGCCATGGGGGAACGCGAGACCCTCGCGGCGCTGGCCGACCGCCTCGCTGCCGAGGACATCCAGCTCTATTACCAGATCGCCCTCAACGGCCGCCGCGACATGGCGCTGGCCCCCGATCAGCGCAGCGGTTTCGAGATGACCCTGTTGCGCATGCTCGCCTTCCGGCCCGCCGGCGTGCCGACCGCGGCCACCCCCTCGTCGGCCCCGTCACCGGCGCCGCGGGCCGGGGCGGAGAAGACAGGCACGCGGTCGGCGCCGCCGGCAGCGGAAGCAGCGACCAGCCCGGCATCCGATCCGGTCCCCGGCATTGCCGAGCCGCTGGCGCCGGCGTCACCGGCAACGGCGGCGGGCGGGACAAAGGACAGCGAGGACAACGAGCAATGGCACCAGCTGGTGGCCAGCCTGCCCCTCGGCGGCGTGGTACGCCAGCTGGCCATGCATTGCGCGCTGGAGAGCCGCGCGGACAACGATTACCGGCTGGTGCTGGAGAAGGTGCACGCGCCCCTGGACACGGACGAGCGGCGCAGGCGTATCGAGGCGGCCATCGCCACCTTGTGCGGGGGCACGCCGCGGGTCAGTATTCGTGTGGGAGAAACGTCGCTGGAATCGCCGGCGGCGCGCCAGCGTCGCCTGGAGAACGAACGCCAGGCCCGCGCCGAGGCGGCCATCAGCGGCGACGCCAACGTGCAGGCGCTGATGCAGGAGTTCGGTGCAGAGATCCGTCCCGGCTCGGTCCAGGCCGTCGAGGAGACCACGGAGCAGAACGAGCCGCTCTGAATGCGGGACGGCTCACCATGAAACAAGCGAGGAAAATACCATGAAAGGCCCACTGGGTAACCTGATGAAGCAGGCGCAGAAGATGCAGGAAGAGATGCAGAAGGCGCAGGAAGAACTGGCCAGCATGG
>JALTLF010000030.1:0-3463 GCA_027005735.1 Chromatiales bacterium
GAAACCGTCGCGCGCGACGGTTTCACCGGTCTCGATGGCAAGGGGCGCGTCGAACATGGGGCCGTCCCAGGCGAAGGAGTGGAATTCGCCGTACTCGCCGCAGGGATCGCAGCTTGCGGGCAGCTCGTCGAGGAGAGCGGCATTGAATTCCCGCCCGGCAAACCGCTCGGGGAGTTTTTTCGGATCGAGACAGGTGAGGGTGGCGCGCAGGCCGCCGGTGATCATCTCCCGGGCCAGCCTGTCCGTGGGGATCCCCCAGAGGGGAAACAGGGGTTCTATGCCGGTGCCGGCGAGCATCTTCTCGCGGTAGGCGCGCACGTCTTCGAGGAACAGATCACCGAAGGCCATGGCGGTGACACCGTCCGCGCGTGCCCGGGTGATGAAGTCCGCCATGATGGCCTCGTATTCCGAGTTGCTGCAAGGCCAGGGCAGGTCGATGGGGATCCAGGGCAGGCCGGCGGCGGTGGCCTGCGCCGCCACCAGTTCGCTGCGCACGCCGTGCATGGCGACGCGCTCGAACTCGGCGTTGACGGTGGACACCAGGCCCGCCAGTTCGATATCAGTACGTTGCCGGAGCTGGTGTAGCATCCACGCGCTGTCCTTGCCGGTGGACCAGGAGACGAGGATCTTCACCGCGCGAGGCTACTGGACGAAGGGTATGCGCAGGGGGTACTGCCACTCTTCCCCCTTGCTGGCCTTGACCGCGGCGATGATGATCACCACCAGTTCAAAGATCATCAGCCCCACGAACACCAGCCAGCCAACGAGGATGAACATGAGGAAGAAGCTGACAATGTAATAGATAGTCATGCTGATCTGAAAATTGAGTGACTCCTTGCCATGGCGGTCCACGAAGGGCATCTCGTCTTTCTTGATCAGCCAGATGATCAGCGGCGCGATGATGTGGGCCAGGGGAATGAACAGACCGAGGAAGGCAGACAGGTGGCAGAACATGGCGAGGTTCTTTTCATCCGCGCTCAGTTCCTCGTGCTCCGCGCCAGCGGCCTCGACCGGGGTATTTTCCATGCGACTTGACCTGTGGGTGGTATGTGCGGCGTGCAGGCAGTCTACTCCACCGTCACCGATTTGGCCAGATTGCGCGGCTGATCCACGTCGGTGCCCTTGAGCACGGCAACGTGGTAGGCGAGCAGTTGCAACGGGACGCTGTAGACGATGGGCGAGGTGGTGGGACAGATATCGGAGAGGGTCAGGTTCTGGTAGCGATCCAGCTCGATGTTGATGGCCTGATCGGAAAACAGGAACAGCTCGCCGCCACGCGCGCGCACCTCCTGCAGGTTGGAGAGGACCTTGTCCAGCAGGGGATCGTCGGGCAGGGCGCAGACCACCGGCATCTTTTCGTCCACCAGCGCCAGCGGGCCGTGCTTCAGCTCACCGGCTGGATAGGCCTCGGCGTGGATGTAGGAGATCTCCTTGAGCTTTAGCGCGCCTTCCATGGCAATGGGGAAGAAGGCGCCGCGACCAAGGAACAGGGCGTTTTCCTTGTCGCCGAAGGACTGCGCCATCTCCCTGATGGCATCGGAGAGTTGCAGCACCACTTCCACCTGGCGGGGCAGGGCGTGCAGCTCGTCGACGAGGGTTTTTTCCTGGTTGGCCGTCAGGCCGTGGCGACGCGCCAGCGCCAGGGTGATGAGGCGCAGGGCGACGAGCTGGGTGGTGAAGGCCTTGGTGGAGGCCACCCCGATCTCGGGGCCAGCACGGGTCATCAGGGCGACGTCTGACTCGCGCACCAGTGAACTCTCCGGCACGTTGCACACCACGAGGCTGCCGATGTAACCGGCGTCCTTCGCGCCGCGCAGGGCGGCAAGGGTATCGGCGGTCTCGCCGGACTGGGAAATGGTGACGAACAGGGTATCGGGCGGCACCACCACCTTGCGGTAACGGTATTCGCTGGCCACCTCGACGCTGCACGGGATGCCGATCTCCTCCAGCCAGTAGCGCGCCACCAGGCCGGCGTGGTAGCTGGTGCCGCAGGCGATGATGTGCACGCCGCGCGTGCGGTCCAGCAGGACGCGAGCCTCGTGGCCGAAGCTCTCCTCCAGCAGACGACCCTTGTGGATGCGCCCTTCCAGGGTCTCGGCGATGACCGCCGGCTGCTCAAAGATCTCCTTGAGCATGTAGTGCTCATAGGGGCCCTTGTCGCTGGCGGCATCCACCACCGTGGAGGTCTTCACCGGCCGCTCCACCGGCTGCCCGTCCTCGTCGTAGATGGTGATCCCCTCGCGGCTGATCTCAGCGAGATCGCCTTCTTCGAGGAAGATGAAGCGGTGCGTCTGGGGCAATAGCGCGAAGACGTCGGAGGCGATGAAGTTCTCTCCCTCGCCGACGCCGATCACCAGCGGGCTGCCGGCGCGGGTGACGATCATGCGCTCGGGATCGCTGGGGCTGATGACCGCCAGCGCGTAGGCGCCGAGCATGCGCTGCGTGGCCTGGCGCACGGCCTCGCGCAGATCGGGTTCCTCCTTGAGGAGGCTGGCCAGCAGGTGGGCAATAACCTCGGTGTCGGTCTCCGAGGTGAAGCGGTAACCCTGCTCGGCGAGGTCTTCGCGCAGCTCGGCATGGTTTTCGATGATGCCGTTGTGGACCACGGCGACGGCCTCGCCGCTCATGTGGGGATGGGCGTTGCGCTCCGCCGGCATGCCGTGCGTGGCCCAGCGGGTGTGGGCGATGCCCTGCGCACCCGACAGCGGCGTCTCCGCCAGGCGGCTCTCCAGCTCCGCCACCTTGCCCACCGAGCGAATGCGTTGCAGGCCGTTCTCCTCGTCATGGATGGCAATACCCGCCGAGTCGTAACCCCGGTACTCCAGGCGTTGCAGTCCCTCGATGAGAACGGGGACGACGTTGCGGCTACTGATGGCGCCTACGA
Organism: Chromatiales bacterium; assembly: GCA_027005735.1. GTDB lineage: Bacteria > Pseudomonadota > Gammaproteobacteria > CAMYNG01 > CAMYNG01 > HyVt-448. The sequence goes on from JALTLF010000030.1 coordinate 2,885, forward strand.
TTCCACACATAAAATCAGATCCTCGTTACTGGCCGCTGGACGCTAGTCACTTCTTTTTGACGGGACGCTTCCAGCCTTCGATGGTCTTTTGCGTACTCGCCGTCAGGGTCAGCTTGCCCGGCGGGGCGTCCTTGCGCAGCACGGTGCCCGCCCCCAGGGTGGCGCCCTCGCCCACCTTCACCGGGGCCACCATGACGGTGTTGGAGCCGGTGGAGGCACGGTCGCCGATCTCGGTGCGGTGCTTGTTGGCGCCGTCGTAGTTGGCGGTGATGGTGCCGGCGCCGATGTTCACCCCCGCGCCCATGTCGGTATCACCGATATAACTCAGGTGGTTGACCTTGCTCCCCCGGCCGATGTTGCTGTTCTTGATCTCGACGAAGTTGCCCACGTGATTGTCGCCGGCCAGCGCCGCGCCGGGGCGCAGGCGCGAGAAGGGACCCACGCGCGATCCCGCACCGATGTTCGCCTCCTCGGCGATGCAGTAGGGCAACAGGGTGACGTCGTTCTCGATGCGCACGTCGCGCAGCACACAACCCGCCCCGATGGTGACGCGGCTGCCAAGTTCCACGCGGCCCTCGA
>JALTLF010000030.1:3563-25550 GCA_027005735.1 Chromatiales bacterium
GTGGGGCAGGGCCTGGGCCACCGCGTGGCCGGTGCCCAGTTGCTCCGCCTGCTCCACCCACAGCAGATCCTCGCCGGGCAGGGCGGCGCGCACCTGCTCGCCGCCGTGGCCGTAGACGACGATGATGCGGTCCGGCGCCAGGCGACGGGCGGTGGCGATGACATGCCCGAGCAGGGGTACCCCGCCGACGGGGTGCAAAACCTTGGGGAGATCCGACTTCATGCGGGTACCCTGACCCGCGGCAAGAATGACTACATCCAGTCCCATGGAAGACCCTGAGGCGAAAAAAGTGCGAGTGGCACACCCTATCGGCTCGCCCCGCCGCTGGCAATAATAATTTCGCGGCAGGATGCTCCTACGAAGGTAGTAAAGCACAGGCCGGGGGACCTCGCCGCCCCCCCGCCACGCGGCGGGCGTGGCCTCAGTGCAGGGCGCCGGCGGAATTGGCCTGGCTGGCGGCCAGCTCGGCCTCGGTGGCGGGGCGGATGTTGACCACGCGGACGTGGAACACCACGTCGCGGCCGATGAGGTGATTGTTGCCGTCGAGGTAGATCCTGCCGTCCTCGATCTTCACCACCCGCATGGTGATGGTGTCGCCGGCCTCGTTCTGAAACATCAACTCGGCGCCGATCTGGCTGAGCTGCGCGCGGTGCTCCGGCGGGACGTTCTCGATATCGTCGCTCCAGGTGAGCCCCGGGTCATGCTCGCCGAAGGCGTTCTCGTCGGCGTCGAAATACACGTCCACCACGTCGCCCACGGCACAGCCATCGAGGTTCGCCATGACCTTGGGAAACATGCGCACGTCGGTGTCGTGCAGGTATTCCACCGGCACGTCGTTCTGTTCCAGCACCTTGTCGTCGCGATCCGTGATGGTGTAGGTGATGGCCACGACCTTGCCCCTGGTGACGATATCCTCACTCATGTCCTGTCCCGTTGTCGGCGCCACGGCGCCCCTGAAAGAAAAGGGCAGTATCACACTGCCCTTTGTGCATTTGCGGCCCGGCGGAAACTGCCGGATGTGTCCTTCCCTACATGCCCTTCTTCTTGCGCAGGCGCTGGATGGCCTGAAGCTGGGCCACCGCCTCGGCCAGCTCGGCCTGGGCGCGCGCGTAGTCCATGTCGCTCTCGCGGTTGGCCATGGCCTCCTCGGCCTTGCGCTTGGCCTCCAGCGCCGCGGCCTCATCGAGATCGTGGGCGCGCAGGGCGGTGTCCGAGAGGATGGTCACGGTATGCGGCTGGACTTCCAGCACCCCGCCGGAGACGTAGAAGGTCTCCTCCTCGCCGCCCTGCTTGACGACGCGCACCTCGCCCGGCTTGAGCGTGGTGAGCATCTGGGTATGGCGCGGGTAGATACCCACCTCGCCCATTTTCGCAGGCGCCACCAGCATTTCGGCGATCCCGGAGAAGATCGACGCTTCGGCGCTTACGATGTCAACGTGCATGGTCATGGCCATGGTTGCCTCCAGTCAGTTTCCAGCCCTTAGAGGCTCTTGGCCTTCTCGACGGCCTCTTCGATGGTCCCCACCATGTAGAAGGCCTGCTCGGGCAGGTGGTCGTACTCGCCGTCGACGATACCCTTGAAGGCGCGGATGGTGTCCTTGAGGGTGACGTACTTGCCCGGCGCGCCGGTGAAGACCTCGGCGACGAAGAAGGGCTGCGACAGGAAGCGCTGGATCTTGCGCGCGCGGGAGACCACCAGCTTGTCTTCCTCGGAGAGTTCGTCCATGCCGAGGATGGCGATGATGTCCTTAAGCTCCTTGTACTTCTGCAGGTTGCCCTGCACGGCGCGCGCGACATTGTAGTGCTCCTCGCCGATGACGTGCGGGTCGAGCTGACGCGAGGTGGAGTCCAGCGGATCCACGGCGGGGTAGATACCCAGCTCGGCCACCTGGCGCGAGAGTACCAGCGTGGCGTCCAGGTGCGAGAAGGTGGTGGCCGGCGACGGGTCGGTGAGGTCGTCCGCGGGGACGTACACCGCCTGGAAGGAGGTGATGGACCCGGTGCGGGTAGAGGTGATGCGCTCCTGCAGCACGCCCATTTCCTCGGCCAGGGTCGGCTGATAGCCCACCGCGGAGGGCATGCGGCCGAGCAGCGCCGAGACCTCGGTGCCCGCCAGGGTGTAACGGTAGATGTTGTCGATGAACATCAGGACGTCGCGGCCCTCGTCGCGGAAGTATTCCGCCATGGTCAGGCCGGTGAGCGCCACGCGCAGGCGGTTGCCGGGCGGCTCGTTCATCTGGCCGTAGACCAGCGCCACCTTGTCGATGACGCCGCCCTCGGTCATTTCATGGTAGAAGTCGTTACCTTCACGGGTACGCTCGCCGACACCGGCGAACACCGAGAAGCCCGAGTGCTCCACCGCGATGTTACGGATCAGCTCCATGAGTGTCACCGTCTTGCCCACGCCGGCGCCGCCGAACAAGCCGATCTTGCCGCCCTTGGCGATGGGCATGATGAGATCGATGACCTTGATGCCGGTCTCGAGGATCTCCACCGAGGCCGCCTGGTCGGCATAGTCGGGCGCCTTGCGGTGAATGGGCAGAGTCTCCTCGGCGCCGATGGGGCCGGCCTCGTCCACGGGATTGCCCAGCACGTCCATGATGCGGCCGAGGGTCTTCTGGCCCACCGGCACCTGGATGGGCGCGCCGGTGGCGCTCACGGCGAGTTCGCGCCGCAGGCCGTCGGTGGAACCCATGGCGATGGTACGCACCACGCCGTCACCCAGCTGCTGCTGGACTTCCAGCGTCAGGCCCGTGTCGTCGACCGTGAGGGCTTCATAAATCTTCGGCATGGCGTCGCGCGGGAATTCCACGTCGATGACCGCGCCGATAATCTGAACGATTTTTCCGGAACTCATGTTCTCTGTCCTCTAGAAGATTTCTTTAAAATTCTTTCACCGGCGCGCGATCAGACCGCCGCCGCGCCACTGATGATTTCCGACAGCTCCTGGGTGATGGCTGCCTGGCGGGCCTTGTTGTAGGCCAGTTGCAGCTCGTCGATGAGGCTGCCGGCGTTGTCCGAGGCGGCCTTCATGGCAACCATGCGCGCGGCCTGCTCACAGGCGATGTTTTCCACCACGCCCTGGTAGACCTGCGACTCGATGAAACGCATCATCAGCTGGTCGAGCACCTCTTTGGCGTCGGGTTCGTAGATGTAGTCCCAGTGGTGCTTGATCTCTTCCTCGATCTCGCCCTTGGGGATGGGCAGCAACTGTTCCACCGTCGGCGCCTGGGTCATGGTGTTGACGAACTCGTTGAACACCAGGTAGAGGCGATCCAGCCTGCCCTCGTTGTAGGCGTCGAGCATGACCTTGACCACGCCGATGATGTCGGTCAGGTGGGGGCTGTCACCGAGGTGCGACTTTTCCGCGACGATGCGGCCACCGAGGCGCTTGAAGAACTGGAAGCCTTTCTGGCCTAGGGTGCAGAGATCGATCTCGATACCCTTGTCGTCCCATTCCTTCATCGGTGCGAGGAGCGACTTGAACATGTTGTTGTTCAGGCCGCCGCACAGTCCGCGGTCGGTGGAGATCACGATATAGCCGACGCGCTTCGCTTCGCGCTCTTCCAGGTAGCTGTGACGGTACTCTGTATGCGCCCAGGCCAGGTGGCCGATGACGCGGCGCATCTTCTCCGAGTAGGGGCGCGTGGCCTCCATGCGATCCTGCGCCTTGCGCATCTTGGATGCCGCCACCATTTCCATGGCACGCGTGATCTTCTGCGTGCTCTGCACGCTCTTGATCTTGGTGCGGATTTCTTTGCCGCTAGCCATAACTCACCGTTCTCTCAATCAGGGCGTCCTCCCGCGGGAAGACGGGATTCATCTGCCTACCAGCTGCCGTTGGCGGCGAAATCGTCCAGGGCCTTCTTCATCTCGGCCTCGATTTCGTCGTTGTAGTCGCCGGAGGCGTTGATCTTGTCCAGCAGGGCGCCGTAGTTGCTCTTGATGTAGGACTGCATGGCGGCCTCGTAGTCCACCACCTTGTTGACCTCGACCTCGTCGAGATAGCCCTCGTTGGCGGCGAGCAGCGAGAAGGCCTGCTCGGCCACGCTCATCGGCGAGTACTGCGGCTGTTTCATCAGCTCGGTGACACGCTGGCCACGGTCGATCTGCTTGCGGGTGGCCTCGTCCAGATCGGAGGCGAACTGGGCGAAGGCCGCCAGTTCGCGGTACTGGGCGAGGGCCAGGCGCACGCCGCCACCGAGCTTCTTGATGATCTTGGTCTGGGCGGCGCCACCGACGCGCGAAACCGACAGGCCGGCGTTGATGGCCGGGCGGATACCGGCGTTGAACAGATCCGACTCGAGGAAGATCTGGCCGTCGGTGATGGAAATGACGTTGGTGGGCACGAAGGCCGACACGTCACCCGCCTGGGTCTCGATGATGGGCAGGGCGGTGAGGCTGCCGGTCTTGCCCTTGACTTCGCCGTTGGTGATCTTCTCCACGTAGTCTTCGTTAATGCGCGCGGCGCGCTCCAGCAGGCGGGAGTGCAGGTAGAAGACGTCGCCGGGATAGGCTTCACGACCCGGCGGACGACGCAGCAGCAGGGACACCTGGCGATAGGCCCAGGCCTGCTTGGTGAGATCGTCGTAGATGATCAGGGCGTCCTCGCCACGGTCACGGAAGTACTCACCCATGGCGCAACCGCCGTAGGGGGCGAGGAACTGCATGGCCGCCGATTCCGCCGCGGTTGCGGCAACCACGATAGTGTGTTCCATGGCACCGTATTCTTCCAGCTTGCGCACCACGTTGGCCACCGAGGAGGCCTTCTGGCCGACGGCGACGTAGATGCACTTCACGCCGGTGCCCTTCTGGTTGATGATGGCGTCGATGGCCACGGCGGTCTTGCCGGTCTGGCGGTCACCGATGATGAGCTCGCGCTGGCCGCGACCGATGGGCACCATGGAATCGATGGCCTTGAGGCCGATCTGCACCGGCTGGTCCACCGACTTGCGCGCGATGACGCCGGGCGCCACCTTCTCCACCGGCGAGGTCTGCTTCGCGTCGATGGGGCCCTTGCCGTCGATGGGATTACCCAGCGCATCGACCACGCGGCCGAGCATGGCTTCGCCCACCGGCACCTCGAGGATGCGGCCGGTGCACTTGACGGTGTCGCCTTCGGTGATGTTCTCGTAGTCACCCAGAACCACGGCGCCCACCGAGTCGCGCTCGAGGTTCAGCGCCATGCCGTAGACGCCGCCGGGGAACTCGATCATTTCGCCGTACATGACATCGTTGAGGCCGTGAATACGTACCACGCCGTCGGCGAGGCTCACCACGGTACCCTCGTTGCGGGCTTCAGTGGTGGCTTCAAAGCCTTCAACCCGTTTTCTAATCAGTTCACTGATTTCAGATGGATTCAGTTGCATTGTTTGAATTCCTGCAGTGTCTCAAAGCTTTAACGCATCATGCTGGCGGCCAGCTTCTCCAGCTGGCTGTTGACAGATGCATCGATAACCAGATCGCCCGCGCGCACGATGGCACCGCCGACAATGGAGGCGTCCACCTTCGTCTCGAGGCTGACATCCCGCCCCAGGCGCTTCTTCAGGGCGGCAACGATTTCCTGCTGCTGCGCATCGCTCAGGGGGAAGGCGCTGATCACCTCGGCGGCCACGGTCTTCTCCGCCTCGGCGCGTTGTTCCTCGAAGAGGGCCGCGATCTCGGGCAACACCTCGAGGCGCCCGTTTTCCGTCAGCACGCGCACAAAGTTTCTGCCCTTGTCGTCGAGGACATTGCCGCACAGATCGAAGAACAGGCCGTTGACCACCTCGTCGTCCACGGCGGGATCAGCGATGACGGCCTGCATGGCCGGATCCGCGGCTACCGCGGCCAGTGCCTGGAGCATCTCGGACCAGCCGGCGAGCTTGCCGTCGTCGCGGGCAATGTCGAAGGCCGCCTGGGCATAGGGGCGCGCAATGGTGCTTTTTTCAGCCATGGGCGCCTACCTAGAGCTGGGCAACCAGATCTTTGAGCAGGTCCTCGTTGGCCTTCTCGTCGATCTCGCGCTTGAGCACCTTGGCGGCACCGGCCACGGCCAGGTGAACCACCTCGCCGCGCAGCGCCTCGCGGGCACGGTTGGCTTCCTGCTCGATCTCCGCCTCGGCGGCGGCACGGATGCGCTCGGCCTCGGCCTGGGCGGCCTCCTTGGCCTCATCGACGATCTCGGCGGCACGCTTTTCCGCTTTGGCGATGATTTCCTGCGCCTGGGCCTTGGCCTCCTTGAGCTTCTCGACGGCGCGTTCACGCGCCAGCTCTTCCTCGTGCCGGCCCTTTTCCGCGGCGGCCAGGCCATCAGCGATCTGTTGCTTGCGCTCCTCGAGCGCCTTCATGATCGGCGGCCAGACATACTTCATACAGAACCAGACGAAGGCGAAGAACGCCAGCAGCTGGCCTACGAACGTATAGTTAAAATTCATGCTTCACCCTTACGATGAGTCGTGGTGAGGTTCGACCTTGCTTAGCCCGCGGCACCAAAGATGACGTAGAAGGCGACACCCACGGCAATCATGGGGACCGCGTCGGTCAGACCCATCATGATGAAGAACTGGGTACGCAGGACGGGGATGAGCTCGGGCTGACGCGCGGCGCCTTCGAGGAAGCGGCCACCCAGCACGCCGATACCGATGGCGGCACCCAGTGCGCCCAGACCCATCATCAGGGCACCAGCGATATAGAGTAGAGCTTGTACTTCAGTCATTTTCTTCTCCTGTCTCGATTTTCGAAAAATCAGTTAAAAACAAAAAAATCCGTCGGCCTCAACAAGCCTCAGTGTTCTTCGGGCACCTGGTGGGCCATGTCCATGTAGACGATGGCCAGGGTCATGAAGATAAAGGCCTGCAGGGTAATGATCAGAATGTGGAAAATGGCCCAGCCCAGTTGCAGGAAGAAGGCCACCACGGCAGCGAGCCAGCCACCCACCGTGCCCTCGGCCGCCAGCCCGAACATCAGGGCAATGAGTATGAAAATCATCTCGCCGGCGTAGAGATTGCCGTAGAGACGCAGGGACAGCGAAACCGGCTTGGCAATGAGCGAGACGAACTCCAGCAGGAAGTTGAAGGGGATGAAGATCGCCTGCAAGAGCATGTTCTTCGAGCTGAAGGGATGCAGGGTCAGCTCGCCGATGAAGCCGCCGAGCCCCTTGACCTTGACGCTGTAGTAGAGCATCAGGATGAAGACCGCCACGGCCATGCCGAAGGTGGCATTGGGATCCGTCGAGGGCACCACCTTCTGGAAGACGTGATGGGGATCGATGCCGGTGGTCAGGCTCGCCGTCTGGCCGACGATCCAGGGGATGAGATCCACGGCGATGAGATCCATGAAGTTCATGAGGAAGACCCACATGAAGATGGTCAGCGCCATGGGCGCCACCAGGCGGTTCGTCGCGGTAAAGGATCCCTTGACGCTGCTGTCGACGAACTCCACCACCCACTCGACGAAGTTCTGCATGCCCCCCGGCACGCCGGCATGGGCCTTCTTCGCCACGCGGCGGAACAGCCACAGGAAGAGGATGCCCAGGGAGAGCGACCAGAACAGGGTGTCCACGTGGATGGCGTAACTCATGGACGCCGCCTCCTCGTAGGAGTGCGCCAGGCCCCAGCTCCCGTCGGGGTGCTGGCCAAAGGTCATGTTCTGGAGGTGATGCTTTATATAGTCGGTTGCCGTCTGCTCGGTTGCCATGTCGATACGGTCTCAGATCAAATTTTGTAAGAATTCGTGGCCACTGCCTACGGGCGCCGCACGGAGCGGGGCGCGTAGCCCCGGCCGAACAGGTAGCCCACGTGGGCAATGGCGAAACCGATGAGGACGGCCAGGGGCGTGAGCGCCAGGTAACCGAGGCCAAACCACAGCAGGCCGACAATCACCACCAGTTTCTGCAAGAGGCCCCTGTACAGCTCAAGCGCGTCCACCGCGGCTTTGTTGCCGTCATCGGCCGAAGTTGCATTCCGTAAGCGCCAGGCGAAGATCAGGGTGCCGGCGATGGTCACCGCGCCGCCATAGAGCACGGCGAGGGCAAATTCGAGTTCTCTCTGAACCAGTGAAACCGCCGCCGCCAGTCCCGCCGCGGCCAGCTGAATCAGAACCGTCCTGTACAGGGTGCTTTTCAGCGAATCGGTCGCCATCGTTTTTCCGCGCCAGAAGGCCTGATAAGGACGGTTTAACAGCCCATAAAATACGGGCAATACCCCGTGGGCGCGCGAAGTATACAGGGGTCCCCGAGGGGGGTCAATGGCGGGCAAAAACCGGTATTTTCGCCGGAAAATCCCCGAAAATGGGTCTATTTCAGGTGGGCCAGGATGCCTTCCAGCTCGTCGAGGCTGTTGTAGGCGATGACCAGCTTGCCCTTGCCCGAGGCGGCGTGCTGGAACTGCACCCGGGCCCCCAGTTTCTCGGCCAGCTCGTCCTGCAGGCGGCGGATGTCCGGGTCCACGGCCGTGGCGGTCTTCTTCTTCGGCGGACCGGCGAGGCGCTTCACCAGGGCCTCGGTCTCGCGCACCGACAGCCCCTTTTTGGCCACCTCGTGGGCGGCACGGCTCTGGGCCACGCCCTCGAGGGCCAGCAGGGCGCGGCCATGGCCCATTTCCAGGCGGCCCTGTTCGAGCAGCGCGCGCACGTCGGGGTTGAGACCCAGCAGGCGCAGCAGGTTGCTCACCGCCGCCCGCGAGCGGCCCACGGCCTCGGCCGCCTCCTGGTGGGTGACACCGAACTCGTCGATGAGGCGTTGCAGGGCCATGGCCTCCTCGATGGGATTGAGATCCTCGCGCTGGATGTTCTCGATGAGGGCCATGGCGATGACCGCCTGGTCCGGCACGTCGCGCACCACCGCCGGCACCTGTTGCAGGCCGGCCAGCTGGGCGGCGCGCCAGCGGCGCTCGCCGGCGATGAGTTCGTAACGCCCGCCCTCGTTGAGGGGACGCACCACCACCGGCTGGACCACGCCCTGGGCGCGGATGGAGTCGGCCAGCTCCTGCAGGGCCTCGTCGTCGAAGTGGCTGCGCGGCTGGTAGCGGCCACGCTGGATGAGATCCACGTCCAGTTCGCGCAGGCTCTCGCCCTCGGCCTCGGGCGCCGTCTCGGGGGTGATGGCGCTGCGGTTGCCGAGCAGGGCGCTGAGGGGCTTGCCCAGTCCGGGCTTCTTGGCGGCCATGCTTCCCGCTCCCGCCTAGAGGTGCACGGCGGCCGCGCCGCCGGCGCCCTCGTCGCGGCGCAGCAGTTCCCCGGCCAGCGCCAGGTAGGCCAGCGAGCCGCGGGAATTCTTGTCGTAGCGCAGTGCCGGCAGGCCGTGGCTGGGGGCCTCGGCGAGACGCACGTTGCGCGGGATCACCGTGCGATAGACCTTCTCGGGGAAGTGCATGAGGAGCTGGCCCGAGACGTCGTTGGCGAGGTTGTTGCGCGGATCGAACATGGTGCGCAGCAGGCCTTCCACCCGGAGGCGCGGGTTGACGGTGGTACGGATCTGCTCGACGGTCTCGAGCAGCGCCGAGAGCCCTTCGAGGGCGTAGTATTCGCACTGCATGGGGATCATCACCGAGTCCGCCGCCACCAGCGCGTTGACGGTGAGCAGGTTGAGCGAGGGCGGACAGTCCACGAGGATGTAGTCGTAGTCGCTGCTCACGCCGGCCAGCGCATCCTGCAGGCGCCGCTCGCGATCCGGCTGTTCCATCAGCGCCACCTCGGCGGCGGTGAGATCGATGTTGGCCGGCAGCAGATCGTAGCCACTCTCCGGCGGCGAGGCGCGCAGCTCCTCGGCGGCGATGTCACCGAGCAGCAGGTCGCCGGTGGTGTGCGCCAGCGCGGTCTTGTCCACGCCGCTGCCCATGGTGGCATTGCCCTGGGGATCGAGATCCACCAGCAGCACGTGCCGTTTCGTCGCCGACAGGGAGGCGGCCAGATTGATGCAGGTAGTGGTCTTGCCCACGCCCCCCTTCTGGTTGGCAATGGCGATGATTCTGCCCATTTGCGTCACTCCCCGGTTTCGCTGTTGTGGTTGCCGGCCTCGGCCCGCACCAGGATCAGCTGGCGGTCGGCGTCGAGGCCCGGGACCGTCAGCGCATGCCGTCCCAGCAGGCTGAAGCCCGCCGGCATCTCGCCGAGCGCCGCCAGCTCCTCGCCGGCGCGCGGTCCCTTCATGGCCACTACTATACCGCCTTTCGCGCACAGATGGTGAACGCGATCCAGCAGATCGGGCAGGGCGGCGAAGGCGCGGGCGGTGACGGTGTCAAAACCCGCCGGCGGGTGAAAGTCCTCCACCCGCGCCTGCACCACGCTGGCGTTGGCCAGGCCCAGCTCGGCGATGGCCTGCTGCACGAAACGCGTCTTCTTGCTGTTGGCGTCGAGCATCACCACTTCCAGCCCGGGACACAGGATGGCCAGCGGGATCCCGGGCAGGCCCGCGCCGCTGCCCACGTCCAGCAGGCGCGGGCCCTTTATGTAAGGGAGGATGCTGGCCGAGTCCAGCAGGTGCTGGCTGACCATCACCAGCGGGTGGCGCACGGCGGTGAGATTGTAGACCCGGTTCCAGCGGTGCAGCAGGGCGAGGTAGTCCAGCAGCCGGCCCTGCTGATCCGCGTCGGCCTCGATGCCCAGGGCCTCGAGGCCCGCGGCCAGCACCGGCGCCAGGCGCGATGCGTCCACCGGGGGCGGCGCGTCCCTCAGCCCCATGGAAGAACATGGGGGCAAAGGCGGTGGGCCGGGCTCACTTCGCCACCGCGGCGTCGGTGAGCTTCTGCAAGGCGCCGGTCATTTTCCGTACCGTGGCGTCGCGGTCGGTGATGCCGTGGCGACGGGCGATGTACGCCGGGTCGTTGTAGGCCAGCCAGACCTGGCCATTTTCGTCCTCCCAGGCCAGCGCCTTCATGGGCAGATCGATGCCCGCCGTCTGCCGGCTGGTGAAGAAGTGGGTGCCCACCTTCGGGTTGCCAAAGACGAGCAGCTCCGTGGGCCGCAGCGCCATGCCGGCGCCGGCGGCCCGCGCGGCGTGATCCCAGCGCAGGGCAATGGTGAAGCCCTTTTTCTTCAGGATGCCTTCGAGGCGATCCAGCGTGACCTTGACGCTGTACGGGCTCTTCTTGGTGATGAGACCCGTGTCGCCGCCACCGGCGAGAACCGGCGCGGCCCACGCCATCAGGCCAGCGGCTACCAGTAACAACACACCCAGAATCGATTTTTTCATCGTGTTCCCTCTCGAGTTGGTTTTTTCCTGCCGGCGCCATGGCCGGTGATGCTATGCCCGCTTGCGTTGCGCGCGGATCTGTTCTTTTTTCAGGTACACCAGCAACAGTGAAATGGCCGCCGGCGTGACCCCCGGGATACGCGCCGCCTGGCCGACGGTGGCGGGACGCTGGCGGGCGAGCTTTTCCTGCACCTCGGCGGACAGGCCCCGCACCCGGGCGTAGTCGAGATCCTCGGGCAGGGGCGTGTCCGCCTGGCGACGCTGGCGGGCGATGTCTTCCTGCTGGCGTTCGATATACCCGGCATAGCGGGCCTGGATCTCCACCTGTTCGGCCACCCGGGCATCGGCCACCGCCGACCCGGCGCCGGGGAGCGTCATCAGCGCCGCGTAGTCAACGCCGGGACGGCGCAGGAGATCCAGCAGGCGGGCCTCGCGGGTCAGGGGCTGGCCCAGCACCCGGGTGGCCGCGGCCTCGGGGAGACGCTCCGGGATCAGCCAGGTGTCCCGAAGGCGGGCGGTCTCCTGTTCGATGGCGTCGCGTTTTGCCGCGAACTTCGCCCAACGTGCGTCATCCACCAGGCCCAGGCGGCGGCCGGTTTCGGTGAGGCGCAGATCGGCGTTGTCCTCGCGCAGCTGCAGGCGGTACTCGGCCCGGCTGGTGAACATGCGATAGGGCTCCAGGGTGCCGCGGGTGATGAGGTCGTCCACCATGACGCCCAGGTAAGCCTCGTGGCGCCCCGGCGTCCAGGGTTCCTCGCCGCGTGCCTGGCGCGCGGCGTTGATGCCCGCCAGCAGACCCTGGGCGGCGGCCTCCTCGTAACCGGTGGTGCCGTTGATCTGGCCGGCGAAGAACAGCCCCGGGATGTGTCGCGTCTCCAGCGAGGGCCGCAGGTCGCGGGGATCGAAATAGTCGTACTCGATGGCGTAGCCGGGGCGCGTGATGCGCGCGTGCTCGAAGCCGCGCATGGAGCGCACCAGCGCCTGCTGCACGTCGAAGGGCAGGCTGGTGGAGATGCCGTTGGGGTACACCTCGTGGGTGTTCAGGCCCTCCGGCTCGACGAAGATCTGGTGCGCGTCCCGCTCGGCGAAGCGCTGGACCTTGTCCTCGATGGACGGGCAGTAGCGCGGCCCCACGCCCTCGATGACACCGGTGTACATGGGTGAGCGATCCAGCCCGGCACGGATGATCTCGTGGGTGCGCGCATTGGTGTGAGTGATGTGACAGCACACCTGCCGCGGATGCTCCGCCGGGTCGCCCAGGAAGGAGAACACCGGCACCGGCTCGTCGCCCGGCTGGGCCTCCAGCTGCGCATAGTCGATGGTGCGCCCGTCAAGGCGCGGCGGGGTGCCGGTCTTGAGACGCTCCACCCGCAGGGGCAACTCGCGCAGGCGCGCCGCGAGGACATTGGCGGGGGGATCGCCGGCACGCCCGCCCTCGTGGCTGGCCAGTCCCACGTGAATGCGCCCGCCGAGAAAGGTGCCCACGGTGAGCACCACCGTGGGGGCGCGAAAGCGCAGGCCCATCTGGGTGATCACCCCGGCGACCCGCCCGCCCTCGAGGAGCAAATCATCCACCGCCTGCTGAAAGAGGTCGAGCCCGGGGGTGTTCTCCAGCGCGTGGCGCACCACCTGCCGGTAGAGCTGTCGGTCCGCCTGGGCGCGGGTGGCCCGCACCGCCGGGCCTTTGCGGGCGTTGAGGATGCGAAACTGGATGCCGGCGCGGTCCGCCGCGTGCGCCATGAGGCCGCCAAGGGCATCGATCTCGCGTACCAGGTGGCCCTTGCCGATACCGCCAATGGCCGGGTTGCAGCTCATCTGGCCGAGGGTGTCCAGGTTGTGGGTCAGCAACAGGGTGCGGCTGCCCGAGCGCGCCGCGGCCAGCGCCGCCTCGGTACCGGCATGGCCGCCACCGACGACGATGACCTCGTATGTTTCGCTGTTGAACATGGCCAGGTGCCTGAAATCCGGTAAGAAATGGCAAGGGGCCGCGGACTGGACGGGCTTCGGGGGCGCCCACGCCGCGGGGAGGGGGAATTGTACGCGCTGGCCCGCCCGCCGCCAAGGCAGGCCCACCGCCCCCCGGCACCCGCGCGCGGAGGCGGGTTTGGAAAAATGTGCCCCAGGGCACTAAAATAAGACCCATTCCAGCCCCGGAATAGCGCTTTCATCGAATTTTCCCGGCAGCGGGTCAACGCCCTGGCATAACGGTCTCGAACATGGACACGCCTACGCCCCTCGCAGGGGCCCCCAACGGATCCCCCATGCCGCGGCTGCCCGCCGAGCTGCGCCCGGCCAGGCTGCGTGCCTGGCTCAATGCCCTGCCGCTGGGAGAACTGGATCTCACCACGCGATGTCTGCTCGACGCCCTGGGGAACATCCGGCAACGCAGCCTGCCGGCGCGCCAGCGCTTCGCCCTGCTGGAGGAGTTCATCCCCCTGCTGGGCCTGCTGCTGCCGGAACTTGCCACGCGCTATACCTCGCGCCCCCTGCCCATGGCCCGCGACGAACGCGATGCCGTGGAGCTGTCCACGGCACTGCAACTGGAGATCATCCACGCCTACCAGCAGGTCCTCACCGACAGCTCCCGCGTGGTGCTGTTCGGCTGGCGCAAGCTGGTGGCCACCAGCATCCATCGCCTGTTCCGTTTTCGCTCCAACATCCTGTGCAATTACCGCCTGTGCTACATGCCCTACCCGCCCGGGGTGTGGAAACAGCTCTACTGGTTCTTCCGGCTGGTAGAGGACAACGGCCTGCTCGCGACGCGCATCCGCGATCCCCTGACCCGTCGCAAGACCACCATCCTGGAGGAATTCAAGCGCCTCCTGCTGCTCTCGCTGCTCTCGCCCAACAGCCTGGAACGCCACCACGCCGACGAGATCCATGCCCACCTGCATGACTGGCTCGGGCGCACCACCCTGCACACGCCCCGGCGGGGAATGGATTGCACCGGCCAGTACGTCCTGGATCTGGATGGCGACCGGCCGCCGCAGCTCCAGCCCGCCGAAGCCGCGCCATTGCGTGGTGCGCGGCGTTGCCTTGACACCCGGCGCCTGGTGGACGAGCTACGCAATCTGCTCGCCAGTCCGCCGGAGAAACTCTCGCGGCTGTCCCACGACACCATCGAGAATGTGCTCGCCTGCTGGGACCGCTCCGGCGTGCGTGACAACGAGCGCCACTTCAGCCACCAGAGCACCGAGGTGGCCATCGGCTTTTGCCACATCCGCGAGGTCATCGGCGGCCAGACACAGGGGCGCGGCCTCAAGGCGGACCTGGTGGACGAGAGCAACAGTGGCTACTGTTTCAGTTTTCGCGCCGGCAGCGTGAGCATCGGTCTCGACGACCTGGTGGCGCTGCGCGATCCCCACGGCGGCAGCTGGCGGCTGGGCCAGATCCGCTGGATGCAGAGCCGGGGTCACAACCGTGTGCGGGTCGGCGCCATGCTGTTGTCCCCCGAGGTCCTGCCCGCGGTGGCGCGTGACGACGCGGCCGGAGATCGGATGGACTGCCTGCTCGGCGTCAACCAGCCCCATCCCGTGCTCTACCTGCCCAGCGAACCCGGCATCGACAGCGCCGAACAGCTCGGCCATTTCACCCGCCTGGTCAACCCGGAGCGCGAGACGCGCTTCGAGCTCCTGGAAAGCTTTGCCGGCAACGCACACTTCGACGCCTACCGCATCCGCATGGACGACGCGGGACGCCCATCGCTGAACTAAATACGTGTTCCGAATTCCAGTACAGTTGACAGGTGCGAACTCTCTCCGGGGCAAGGTTTACGGACCGTCAGCCGCAGGGAAGCGGCTGTCGAGCGTACAGGGACGTAAGTACCGCGTGTCCGTAAACCTTGCCCCGGAGAGAGACAGGAAAACGAGGCAATCCGGTTATTCCAGGGTGATCGGGTATTCGGAACACGTATTTAGCGCACTATCGGGTTTCGAGGAGGGAAGACCGGCAGGAAGGGAAAACGGCAGCGAACGGGAAATCAAGGGTGCCCGTCCGTGGGCTGGGTCTCCAAGTGTCCTAAGCTTAGGCGAGCGCCGGCGACATTTCTGTAAGACAGTTCCTATTTTCCTGTAGGACAATTCCTACACGCACCCATTCAGCGAAAATCCGCCTTGCGCGGTCCCTCGCCATCGGCTGGCATCTCCGCTACCGTCAGGCGCTCCACCCCGGGTGAAAAACGGTACACCGGCGCGTTGACCGCGGCCGCGTAGAGGGGGCGCATCTCCGGCACCAGTGCGGCGAGGGAGGCGATGCGCGTCTCGTGGGAGGGATGGGTGCTGAGAAATTCCGGCGCACCGCTTTTCGCCGCCCGGCTCATCTTGCGCCACAGGGAGACGGCCGCCTGCGGGTCGTAACCCGCCCGCGCGGCCAGCTCGATACCGATGCGATCCGCCTCGCTCTCCGCCTCGCGGCTGTTGGGCAACTGGATGGCAAGCATGGCCGCCAGGGATACGCCGGTGAGCTCACCGGCGGAGGGCCGTTCCCGGATGGCCCAGACGTTGAGCGCCACGTTGGTGGCCAGCGCCACCGACATCTGTTCGGCGGAATGGCGTGCCAGGGCATGGGCCACCTCGTGAGCCAGCACCTGCGCCAGCTCGTCGTCACTGAGATCGAGCTTGTCGATGAGGCCCGTATAGATGGCCATGCGGCCCCCGGCCATGGCCCAGGCATTGACGGTGTCCGGCTCGTCGATGACGTGGATGCTCCATTCCCAGTCATGCGTCTCCGGGCGCAGGCGAATGGCCTGGGCGACGATGCGCCCGGCAATGCGTACCACCCGCGCGCGCAGGGCCGGGTCGTTGTCCAGGCGGCCCTCCTGCGCGGGGCCCGAGAGCAGCTTGAAGTAGGCCGGCTCCGAGGCGGCAATGGCGGTTTCCTCGGACACCAGCATCAGCTGGGAGCGCCCGGTAATGGGCACCGTGGCGCAGGCGGCGAGCAGAGACAGCGCCGTCAGCAGGACGGCCCTTTTCATCCCGTGACAAAGGCGTAGACTGTAGCGTGACATCGAACTCACCATACGCCATTCACAGGGAGTGACTCAATGCACCAGGCAACGCTTCTTCGCCGCTCGGTTCCATCACTGCTCATGCTGCTGGTCCTGCTGCTGTCAGGCGCCACGGCCCGGGCCGTCACCGTCGCCCACGTCAGCCTGCCCGACAGCGCGGAGGTGGAGGGCCAGACACTGGTGCTCAACGGCGCTGGCCTGCGCACCAAGTTCTTTTTCAAGATCTACGCCGCCGCACTCTACCTGCCGACGAAGAACCACGATGCCGAAGCCATCATCAACGCCCCCGGCCCCAGGCGGGTCGTCATGCACTTCATCTACGACGAGGTGAGCAGCGAAAAACTGGCCGCTGGCTGGACCGAGGGCTTCGAGAACAACCTCGACGAGGCGAGCTTCGCCGCCATGAAATCCCGGCTTGCGGCCTTCAACGAACTCTTCCCCACCGTGCACAAGGGTGATCGCATCGTGCTGGATTTTCTCACGGATGGCCGCGTGCAGGTGCGCATCAACGACGCGCTGCGCGGCAGCGTCACGGGGCAGGACTTCCAGCAGGCCCTGCTGCGCGTTTGGCTCGGTGAGGAACCGGCGGACTGGGACCTGCGCGATGCGCTGCTGGGCGAAGACTGATCCCCTCAGCGCCGGAACAGGTTGAGCAGGAGGGTGAGCACGATGCTGAGGAGCAGCATCGAGGTGATGGGGATGAAGACTCGCCCCCGCTCTCCCTCGATGCGAATATCGCCGGGCAGGCGGCCGAACCAGTTGAGCAGCCAGGGTGCGTACTGGAGCACCAGGCCCAGCGCCACCAGGATGATCCCCACGATAACCAGGATGCGGCCCATGTCGCGTCTTCCCCGCGCCTTTCCACGATGACAAATGTGCGGGAGGACGTTGCGGCCTCCCAGCCCAGCTGCTATCACCATAGCATACCGCGACAAGCTGCCTCAGGGGGAAGCCACCATGCGACACATCACCGGCCTCATGCTCATCGTCCTCACCACCACCTTCGCCACGCCCGCCTGGAGCGATGAGGCGCCGCTGACGGTCGACATCAAGCGCCTCAGCCTGGAGACCGCGCTGCGCATGGCCCGCGCCGCCATCGATCAGTGCCGCAAGGAAGGCGTACAGATCGCCGTCACCGTGGTGGATCGCGGCGGCCATCCCCAGGTGGTACTGCGCGACGTGCTGGCCATGGACATCACCCTGCCCATCAGCCGGCAGAAGGCGCACACCGCCATGGCCTTCAACACGCCGCTGTCCCAGCTTGAAGACCGCTTTACCCGCCCCTTCACCGTGGGCAAGCTGGACGGCCTGATCATCGCCGCCGGCGGCCTGCCCATCAACATCGGCGGCAACATTCTCGGCGGCATCGGCGTGAGCGGCGCGCCCTCGGGCGCCATCGACGAAAAATGCGCCCAGGCGGGGATCGACGCCGTGCGCGACGATCTCGAAATGGAAGGCATGTGAGGCGTCGCCGTCGATTATAATTCTGCGCCTTTACAGGTGAGCGGGGATCCGCGACACGGATACCAGATCAACGGTTACGAATCGCACCGCGTGCTCAGTTGCTCACGGAGAAGGCCAGCGTCTCGATGCTGATGGTGGTTACACCCTCGCGCTTCAGATACAGGCCGGTAAAGGGAAAGCGCGTCTCGCCCGGGGCGATGGCCTGGCGATTGGCGGCGCGAAACAGTACGTATTTCTCCTTGTGGACCACCTCGCGATCCTCGTCGTAGTAGGTGATCTCCAGCACCACGTCGTGGATGGCACCCTGCTTGCGCAGGTTGGTGATGGCGAGGTCGCGCGCGCGCTCGTCCGGGTAGGTGATGAAGTGACAGGCGTGGATGGGCGCGATACGCACGGTGCTGACATTGATCTGGTCGGCGTTCTCCTCACAGGGCAGGCCGCTGATCACCGGACCACGGCTGCGCGCCAGGGCAATGCTCACCTCGTGGTCCGTGCGTCCCAGAGTGATCCACTGGCGACGGGTCTCGAATCCCGGCGCGCTGACCTCCACCTGGTAGCGCCCCGGCGGCAGGCGCATGCCCGGACGATAGCTGGCGGCGGTGTTGAGGAGTCGCACGCGCGCGTTTTCGGGCCGGGTGACGATGGTCAGCGCATAGCGCTTTACCGGCGGCGGCGTGGCCGGCTTGCCGGCCCGGATGCGGGCGTAGGCCGCCTTGAGGCCGGCGGCGGTGGTGCGCACCACGCGTACTTTTTTGAACGGCCGGCGCGCAGCCGGCACCTTCTTCACATACTCACCGCGACCGAGGCGCTGCAACTGCGCCGCGGTGACGATGGGAAAGCGATCGCTGATGGAGGCGCGCTTGGCGCACCTGAACCCCAGGGGGTAGACGAGAAAGGTGATGCGCTCGCCGTCGAGGTGATAGGCGCCGATCTTGAAATAGCTGGCGCGGGACTCCCGGCACTTGTTGGTAAAGGGCAGGAAGTTCTCCCGTACCGGCGGAATGAAGTAGGGCGCGCGCCGCAGGCTGCGCGAGATACGCGCGAAGGGACTCTTCTTTGGATCGCCGGGGACCTGGGCGCGGGTCTTTTCGATCACCGCCTCCACCGCACCGGCCTCGGCCTTTTGCTTGCAGCTTGCGGTGGCGGTGGCCAGCGCACGTGCCGGGGCGTTGCACTGGCCGGGGACGATCTGCAGCACCAGGCAACTCTGGTGGGCGCGGGCCGCTTTTTCCACTTCGCCGAGGCAGGGATCGCTGCCGAAGGGGTTCCACCATGCCGCCCCTGCCGGGCCGGCGACGAGCAGGGCGGCAAGCCACGCCACTCCTCGGGCGAAGGAATGGCGTCGATGCTTGCCTGCGGATGTTCTGTTCACGGTTGGCGTCACTGCGTCCGGAGCGGCGGCCCGACTGGCCGGGCTCTCTAGCCTACCCCAAAGCCGGGCAGTACGTAAGCCGACGGCTGAAAAAATGCCGATAAGCTCCTGTTTCAAGTGGCAATTAGTCCTTTTGTACCAGGCGCGTGAGGGCCAGGCGCCGCGTTGCGGCATCCATGACAGCCAGTTCATCGACCTTTTGATAGAAACGCCGCAGATCCCCGCCGCTCTGCGCCAGCAGGGTGGACAGGGCCGGCGCGTAGCCGTGGTAGGTGGCCACCAGCGCCAGGTGCGCATTGTTCAGCGGCCGTGCCATCCACGCGTCGTAGCCCGCATAGTCCCGCCAGCGTGATTTCCAGCGCCGGTAGTCCTCGCGCAGGCGGGCGAAGGCCGCCGCCTTGGCGCGCGCCATCTCGGCCTCGGCGAGGGGCTGGGCGTAGAGGACGGCGAGGTTCTCGCGGGTCTCGGCGAGCAGGTGATGGAAGTCCGCCTCCCGTGCCCGCGCCCGCCGCCAGGCCTCGTAGGCGTGGGGATCGCCCTGCCGCGCGTACCAGCGGCGCACGCCCTCGCTGGCGATGACGGTGGCCAGGGCCTCGTTGAAGGCCGTGTCCCCTTCCACGTAGACGAGCTGGTGGGCCAGCTCGTGAAATATCACCGCGATGAAGCGCTCTTCCGGGAGATCCAGCATGGTGTTGAGCAGGGGATCGTCGAACCAGCCGAGGGTGGAGTAGGCGCGCGCGCCGCTGACGCTGACATCCATGCCCCGGGCGCGCAGCTCCCGGGCGAAAGCCTCGGCACTGGCGCGCTCATGGTAGCCGCGGTAGGCCACGCAGCCGGTAAACAGGAAACACCATTGCCGGGCCTCCACCGAATAGGGCTCGGTGGCCACCACGTTCCACACCGCATAGGGACGCCCGAGATCGGCGTAACTGCGGTAGCTGCCGTTGTCCGGCAACAACAGGACCTCGCTGGCGAAACGGCGCACCGCCTGCGCCAGGGACAGGCGCCGGCGCACTACGGGTTTGGTGGCGGGATCGTTTAGCACCTCCTCCAGCGGCCGGCTGCGCGCCATGAGATCCAGGTGGCCGTTCATGCTGTCCAGGTAGAACCCGAGATTGCTGCAGCCGCCGAGGAGCAGGAACGGCCACGGCACGAGAACCAGCAGCAGGTGGCGCGTGTGCCGCCGGGCTCGGCTGGACAGGGGCGAGCGCGTCATTCCTTACACCTCGATGACGGGCCCGTGGCCGGGGATCCCCGCCTCCGGGGCGGGCAGTTCGCTGACGGCGTGCAGCAGGACCTCGCCACCGCACTTGGTATCGAAGGCGATGGCCGCCTCCACGCCGCGCCGTGCAATTTCCCGCGCGTCGAGATCGCCGTCGTAGAGGCTGTGCAGAGCGCCGAGGGCATAGTCCGCGCCGGAGCCGATGGCGTAGTACTGGTTGAAACGCGTCACGCTCATGTCGCCCCCCACCTGGAACAGGCCGGCATGGTTGACGATGAGAAAGGCGCTGTCGAGATCACCAAAGGGCGAATCCTTTTCCTCGCCGCACTGATCGTTGACGAAGTTGTAACGCTCGTGCAGTTCCTTCCACAGGCCGAGGAAGAAGCGAAAGATGCTGCGCGAATCCTGCAGGCGGATGTCCTCCTTGCCGGCGACGAAGTCGTCGATGATGTCGTCATACAGGCCCCAGCCGGTGGAGGCGAAGAAGGAATCGCCGAGGCGGCGGATCTTCTTCGGCCGGAGGTTGTCATAGGGAATACGCGCGCCACCGAAGCTGATTTGACTGTCGGCGGCGATCACCAGTTGTGCCTCTTTCTTTACGGCCAGTACGATGGACATGGACAGGCATTCCTCCGTTAAGCGTAGTCCGAAATGGGCGGCTTTTCCCCCGCCGGGCGCCGCCGATCCCTATTTCCCGATGCAGAAGCTGGCGAAGATCTCACCCAGCAGGTCCTCGCTGCTCACCTCGCCGGTGATCTCGCCGAGACACTGCTGGGCCAGGCGCAGATCCTCGGCCAGCAGTTCGCCGGCGCGGGCCTCGTGCAGGGCGGCGCGCCCGGCCTCCAGGTGGGCGCGGGCGCGGGCCAGTGCATCCAGGTGCCGGCGGCGCGCGCTGAAGGCCCCCGCCTCGCCGCCATGATACCCCATGCCCTCGGCGAGGCAGGCGCGCAGCAGATCCAGGCCGTCGCCCTCGCGCGCCGAGACATAGACGTGCTCGCGCTCCTCCCGGGTCTCCCGCCGCGGTGCCATCCCGCAGCGATCGATCTTGTTGTGCACCACCACCACGGGGATCCCCTCGGGCAGGCCGCCGATGATGGTCTCGTCGGCGGGCGTGAAGCCGAGGACTTCGTCCACCACCAGCAGGATGCGATCCGCGGCGGCGATTTCGGCGCGTGCCCGGCGCACACCCTCGGCCTCGATGGCGTCCCCCGCCTCGCGCAGCCCGGCGGTATCTATTATATGGAGTGGCATGCCGCCGAGATTGATCTCGCTGTGCAGCACGTCCCGCGTGGTGCCGGGCAGCTCGGTGACGATGGCCCGCTCGTCGCCGGCCAGCGCGTTGAGCAGGCTGGACTTGCCGGCATTGGGCTGGCCGGCGATGACCACGCGCATGCCCTCGCGCAACAGGCAGCCCTGGCGGGCGCTGTCTTCGATGGTGGCCAGGCGCGCGAACAGGCCATCCAGTTTTTCACTCAGGCGCGCATCGGCGAGAAAGTCGATCTCCTCCTCGGGAAAGTCGATGGCCGCCTCCACGTACATGCGCAACTCCAGCATGGCGTCGCCGAGGGCCTGGATGCGTGCGGAGAAATCACCGTGCAAGGAGCGCACCGCGGCCCGCGCCGCCTGCGCCGTACCCGAGGCGATGAGATCGGCGATGGCCTCCGCCTGTACCAGGTCGAGCTTGTCGTTGAGAAAGGCCCGCTCGCTGAATTCGCCCGGCCGCGCCATGCGCGCCCCGGCGGCGAGCACCGCAT
>JALTLF010000031.1 GCA_027005735.1 Chromatiales bacterium
CTCGCCCGCCGCGTGCGCGCCCTTCTCGAGCGCGCCGGCGTGGATCTCGAGGACAGCGCCGGCTGGGCGCTGTCCACCACCAGCGCCGCCGCCGCGCTGGAGCGCTGGCTGGCCTGCGTCGAGGAGGACTTCGCCTGGCTGCCCCTCATGGACCTGCTCAAGTCCCCCTTCGTGGGCGACGCGGCGGAGCGCGAGGCCCGCCGCAGCGCCATCTACCGCTTCGAGCGCGACATCGTCCACCGCGAGAACATCGCCAGCAAGCTCGACCGCTACCGCCACGGCATCGACGCCCGCCTGGCGCGCCTGGAACAGTTCGCCAACTGGACGCCGGAGACCGCCACCACCCTGCGGGCGTGCTTCGACATGCTGGAGGCCGCCGCCGCGCCCCTGCTGGCCCTGCGCCGCCGTCGGCAGGCGCCGGCGGCCGACTACCTCGCGGCCCTGCTCGCCTCCCTCGACGGGCTGGCCATGCAGGCGGAGCTCGCCGCCGACGCCGCCGGCGAACAACTGCTGCAGACCCTCGCCCGCCTTGGCGACGCGGCGCGCCAGTGGCCGGTGCAGCTCGCCTGGGAGGAGTTCCGCACCTGGCTGGGCCAGGCCCTGGAGACGGCCCATTTCCGCCCCGCCGCCGGCGCCGGGCCGGTGCAACTGCTCGGCCTCGGCCAGAGCGCCCTGCAACGCTTCGACGCCCTGGTCATCGCCGGCGCCGTGGCCGAACAGCTGCCCGCGCCGCCCGCGGCCACGCCCTTCTTCAATGATCGCGTGCGCCGGGAACTGGGCCTGCCCACCCGCCGCGACCACCTCGCCGCCCAGCTGCACCACTTTCGCCGCCTGCTCTCCGCCGCGCCGCGGGTGCTCATCACCGCCTGCAGCCGCGGCGACGGCGAGGAGACGCCCCTCAGCCCCTGGCTCGCCGCTCTGCAGGCCTTCCACCGCCTGGCCTGGGGCGCGCCCCTGGGCAGCGATCTCAACACCCTGGCGGCCCGACCCGAGACCCTGCTGCACCGTTGCCCCGACGCCACTCTGCCCGCCGTGCCCCGGCGACCACGTCCGGCGCTGGCGCCCACGGCGGTGCCGCGGCGCCTGTCGGCCACCGGCTGGCAACAGCTCATCGACTGCCCCTACCAGTTCTACCTCTCCCGCGGCCTCGGCCTCTCCGCCCCCGAGGAAATCCAGCTCGCGCTGTCCAAGGGCGACTACGGGGAGCGCGTGCACCGCTGTCTCGAGGCCCTGCACAGCGACGTGGCGGGCCTGCCGGGGCCGTTTACCGAGCCCTTCACCGCGGCCAGCCGCGCGGCCGCCATCGCCATGCTGGAAGACATCAGCACCCACGTCTTCAGCCGCGACCTGCGCGACCACTTCGAACACCTCGGCTGGTACCGCGACTGGCTGGCCCGCATCCCCGCCTACATCGACTGGCAGATCCAGTGGCAGGCGGGCGGCTGGGCGGTGGCGGGCACCGAGGCCCGTGAGGAGCGGGTCCTCGGCCCCGCGCTGACCCTCACCGGCCGGCTGGACCGGCTCGACCGGCGCCCCGGCCCCGAGGGCGGCACGCAGCTCGCCATTCTCGACTACAAGACCGGCCAGGTGCCCACGGCGACGGAGGTAGCCCGGGGCGAGGCGGTGCAGTTGCCCTTCTACACCCTGCTCCACGGCGGCGAGGAAACCGCCAGCCACGTCGCCTTCGTGCCGCTGGGCGGCCACGACCCGGTGCGCGCCCGACCGGCGCTGGCCGACGAGGACCTGGCGGCCCTGTGCGCCGCCGACGCCGCGCGCCTGCAATCGGTGCACGAACGGCTGCGGGCGGGCGCGCCCCTGCCCGCCTGGGGTGACGAGGACACCTGCGGGCACTGCGACATGCAGCAGATCTGCCGCTACACCGCCTGGCCCGAGGACGACGCGGAGGACGCATCGTGAACGCGCGCGTGGACCCTTACGCCGGTCACGTCACGGTGCATGCCTCGGCGGGCACCGGCAAGACCTGGATGCTGGTCAGTCGCCTGCTGCGCCTGCTGCTCGAGGGCGCGCGTCCCGAGGGCATCCTCGCCCTGACCTTCACCCACAAGGCCGCCGCGGAGATGCAGACCCGCCTGCTCGAGCGTCTGCTGGCGCTGGTGGAGAGCGACGACGCGGCCCTCGACGCCGCGCTGACCGAGCTGAACCTCGGCCCCGACCCTGAACTGCGCCGACGCGCCCGCGAACTCTACGAGACCCTGCTGTTCGCCGAGCAGCCGGTGCAGACCACCACCTTCCATGCCTTCTGCCAGCAACTCCTGCGTCGTTTTCCGCTGGAGGCCGACGTGCCGCCGGGCTTCGTGCTCCTCGAGCGCACCGGGGTGCTGCGTAACGCCGCCTGGGAGGCGCTGGCGGTGGAGGCCGCCGCGGACCGCGAGGGGCCGCTCGCCACCGCCCTGGACACCCTCTTCCAGGATCTCGGCCTGTACAACACCCGCCGTGCCCTGGACGACTTCGTCGAGCACCGCGCCGACTGGTGGGCGTTGGCCGGGGAAGGCGAGGAGGCGGTGGAACGCGCCAGCGCGGCGCTGGCCGCGCAACTGGCCGCCTGCTACCCCGACCTCGACCTCGACGGCGACGAGGACGGCCTGCTCCACGCGGCGCTGGGCGATGCCGCGCTGCAGCAGGGCATCATCGAACTGGCCGAACTCCTCGGTCGCAATCCCAACAAGACCCACCTCGGTCTCATCGATGGCCTGCACGCGGCGCTGGATACCACGCGGCCCACCGCCACGCGCTGGCAGGCCCTGGCTACGGCCCTGCTCACCCAGTCGGGCCAGCCGCGCAAGCTCAAGGCCGCGAAGGGCAAGTACAGCCCCGAGCAGGGCGAGGCCCTGCTGGCGCAACACGCGCAGCTGGTGGAAAGCTATCTGGCGGTGCAGGACCGCCTCCTCGCCCTGCGCGCCTGGCGGCGCAACCGCGCCTGGATGCGGGCCGGTCACGCCCTGCTGGCGCACTTCCAGCGCCTCAAGCGCGAACAGCGCCTGCTGGACTTCACCGACCTGGAATGGCGCGCCAGCCGCCTGCTCAACGACGGCGACAACGCCCTGTGGGTGCAGTACAAGCTCGACGCGCGCATCGATCACCTGCTCATCGACGAGTTCCAGGACACCAACCCCACCCAGTGGCGGCTGGTGCTGCCCCTGCTGGAGGAACTGGCCGCCGGCGAGAGCGAGCGCCGGCGCAGCGTGTTCCTCGTCGGCGACGCCAAGCAGTCCATCTACCGTTTCCGGCGCGCGGAACCGCGCCTGTTCGAAGGCGCCAGCCGCTGGCTGGCGGAACGCCTCGGCGCGGCGTCCTTTCCCCTCAACCGTTCCTGGCGCTCGGCGCCGGCCATCATGGACTTCGTCAACCGCGTGTTCGATCACCCGGTGTACGCGGTGTGGCTGCACGACTTCCAGCCCCACGCGACCCACCGCGAGGAGCTGCCCGGACGGGTGGTGATGCTGCCCCTCATGGAAGCCGGGCTCGAGGCCGGCGAGGCGGACGCCCCCGCGGAGGACGAAAACAGCGACAGCCTGCGCGACCCCCTCCGCACGCCCCGCCCCCGCGCGGGGGGCAGTTCCCGGCGTGCCGAGGCGGAGCAGCTCGCCGCCACCATTGGCGAGCTCATGGCCCGGCCGCTGGTGATCAACGCGGGCGAGGCCGCCCGGCCGCTTCGTTACGGCGACATCTTCATCCTCGTGCGCCAGCGCACCCACGTCGCCGAGTTCGAGGACGCCCTGCGCGCCGCCCACATTCCCTACCTCGGCGCCGAGCGCGGTACCCTGCTCGCGGCGCTGGAGATCCGCGACATGGTGACCCTGCTGCAATGGTTGCTGACGCCCTACGACAACCTCGCCCTGGCGGCCATCCTGCGCTCGCCCCTGTTCGCCGTGGACGACGCGCAACTGGCGCGTCTGGCCGAGGGCGAGACCGGCAACTGGTGGACGCGCCTCTGCCGCCTGGTGGAAGACGGCGAGGCGGACGCGCTGCTGGCGCGGGCCGCGGCACAACTGGCGCAGTGGCAGGCGCTGGCCGGCCACATCCCGGTGCACGATCTGCTCGACCGCATCTACAGCGAGGGCAACGTGCTGGCCCGCTACCGCGCCGCCAGCGCGCCGCACATGCAGGGGCGCGTGACCAGCAACCTCGCTCACTTCCTCGAACTGGCGCTGGACCTGGATGCCGGGCGTTACCCCAGCCTGATGCGCTTCCTCGAATCCCTGCGCGAGATGCGCGAGCACCCGCTGGAGGCGCCGGACGAGCCGCCGGCGGGCGGCGACGAGGACCGCGTGCACATCCTCACCGTCCATGCCGCCAAGGGCCTCGAGGCGCCGGTGGTGTTCCTCGCCGACTGCGCCACCGCCCCCGGCGGGCACCAGGCCCACCGCACCCTGGTGGACTGGCCGGTGGAGGCCGCGCAACCGGAACTCTTCATGCTCGCCGGGCGCCGCGAGGAGGCCGACGCCCTGTGCCGCCGCCAGATCGAGGCCCGGGAAGCCGCGGCGGCGCGCGAGGAGGCCAACCTGCTCTATGTGGCCGTCACCCGCGCGCGCCAGTTCCTGTATCTCTCCGGCACGCGGGCGCGGCGCGGCAACTACGCGGACAGCCCTTACGCGCGCATCAGTCAGGCGCTGGAACTGGGCGAGGACGGCCCGGAGACCGCCGTGACGCTGAGTGAAAGTGGTGCCCTCCCCACCGTTGGCGAGGCCGCCGCGCCGCCGCCCGGGCGCGAGGAAACCATCGACCCGGCCCTGTGCCGGCCGCTGGCGGACGTGCCCGTCATGGACAGCGAGATCGCCCCGAGCCACGGCGAGGCGGGCGGCGTCAGCCCC
This sequence comes from Chromatiales bacterium, assembly GCA_027005735.1. Taxonomy (GTDB): domain Bacteria; phylum Pseudomonadota; class Gammaproteobacteria; order CAMYNG01; family CAMYNG01; genus HyVt-448. Next base: position 4,833 of record JALTLF010000031.1, read on the forward strand.
GGCAGCGGCGACGAGGACGCGCGCCTGCGCGGCCTCCTCGTCCACCGCCTGCTGGAGTTGCTCAGCGAGGGCGAGGACGCGGCGGTCGCGCGCGTGGCCCGGGAACAGGGACTGGCGGCGGACAACCCCCTGCTGGTGGCATGCGACGCCGAGGCGCGCGCCGTACTGGCGGAGCCCGCGCTGGCCCACCTGTTCGCGCCGGGAACGCGCGCCTGGAACGAGGTCCCCGTCTGCTACGAGCACGCGGGCCGCGTGGTGCACGGCGTCATCGACCGCCTGGTGGACGACGGCGAGGTGCTGTGGCTGGTGGACTACAAGAGCCACCGCCACGCCCGCGCGGACAATCTCGCCGCGCTGGCCGCCGACTACCGAGAACAGATGGGCTGGTACGCCGAGGGCGTGCGCCGCCTGTGGCCGGGACGCACGGTGCGTCCCCTGCTGCTCTTCACCGCCTGTCGCGCCACCGTGGCCATGGACGAGAACTGAGCGGTGGTGATTGAATTTCCGTCGCCCTGCCCTTACCTTACCCCCTCCGTTTGACCCGGCAGGAAGAATCAGCATGAGCAACGAAACCTACATCGTCGACGTCACCGAGCAGAACTTCAACGAGGCGGTCATGCAGGCCTCCCAGCGCGTCCCCGTGCTGGTGGATTTCTGGGCGCCCTGGTGCCAGCCCTGCAAGAGCCTCATGCCGGTGCTGACGAAACTGGCGGACGAATACGGCGGCAAGTTCATCCTCGCCAAGGTCAACATCGACGAGCAGCAGAACCTCGCCCAGCACTTCGGCGTGCGCAGCGTGCCCACCGTCAAGCTGGTGCGCAACGCCCAACTGGCCGACGAGTTCATGGGCGCGCTGCCCGAGAACGAGGTGCGCGCCTTCCTCGACAAGCACATCCCGCGCGAATCCGACGCCGCCAGCCAGGAGGCCATGGCCCTCTTTCAGGCCGGCCAGGTGGACGAGGCCATCACCCGGCTCAACCAGGCCTGGCAGGACGACCCGCAGAACCCGCGCCTGCCCATGCAACTGCTCGACCTGCTGGTGCACGCCGGCCGCCTCGACGAAGCCAGGCAGGTGCTCGCCGCCCTGCCCGCCGAACAACAGGACAGCGACGTCGTCGTCTCCATGAAGGCGCGTTTCGCCTTCATGGACAAGGCCGAGGGCCTGCCCGACATCCCCACCCTGCAACAGCGCCTTGCAGACAACGACGACGACAGCGAGGCGCGCTACCAGCTCGCCATCCAGCTCGTCGTCGCCGGCAAGCTGGAGGCCGCCATGGACCAGCTGCTCATGCTATTGAAGAAAGACCGCCAGTACGGCGAGGACGCCGCGCGCAAGACCCTCATCCAGATCTTCGAAATGCTCGGCAACCAGGGCGAACTGGTGCAGCGCTACCGCAGCAAGATGAGCATGCTGCTCTACTGAGCCGCACAGGGGCGAGGTTCGAGGTTCTGATCCCCGCCCCCTGTCCCCCGCCCTGAGGGCGGGGGGACCGTTTTACTCGCTCAGGCGGCAATTCGATGAGATGCCTTGCCAACGACTTCCCCTGAATCCCTCGCAAAAATGGTGACCAAACACCACCACCTGGATGACGGTCTCTTCCCCCTCATGGGGACGGCTACAGGGATGTAGCCGTTAGAGCGAAGCAGGATGCCCGAGCCGAAGGACAGGATGAGGAGATCGATACCACGGGAAAAATGGACGGGGTAGACCGATGTTTTCAGACCTGGTCTCTTCGGCAATACGCCCTGGCATGATCGCTGTTTCGATGCCGCGATCTAACGCTTGCGCAAGTAACGCGCATCATCAAAGGTGCTCACCCACTGCGGTCGATAGACCACGAAAATGGTCATCAGCAGGCCGGTATGAAAAGCCTCGGGGAGCATGAGCAGGAAACCGTAAGGCAGGTAGTTGTAGGCGAGGCTGTCGAAGCCATAGGTGCCGGAGACGGCATGCACCAGTGTCGTCGCCAGGATGACGCTGCCCATGGCCGCCGCCGCGCCGAAGAAGGCGCAGACGAAAATATAGATAAAGAAATTGTTCGGCAGGCGGCGGTCGACGAAACGAAACAGGCGATAACTCAGCGCCACCGGCACCACGGTGCTGAGCAGCGCATCCCACGGCAGGGTCCACAGCGCGGCACTGCCAGAGGGACTGCCCACCAGGGTCAGCAGCAACAATATCAGTCCCAGCGCCAGCACCGCAAAGGCCCAGCCGAACATCAGGGTCAGCAGGGTCGCACCGAGAAGATGCAGGCTGAGACCGAAGTGGAGGTGATCATCGGCGAAGTTGGCATTGAGCAACCATATCATCATCACCCCCACCGTCGCCGCCAGCAATACGTTGAGATCGGCAGGATCCCTGAGACGCCACCACTGCGCCCCGCGCACCGCCTGCACCAGCACCCAGCCATAGGCCACGGCGCCGAGGAAGAGCCAGAATGTGGAGAAGTTTTCGGGGTTGACGATCATGACACGCTAACCAGACCAGTGATTTTAAGGCAGTGCTACAATAACAGT
>JALTLF010000032.1 GCA_027005735.1 Chromatiales bacterium
CCATGTGGGACAGGCGATTGGCGACATCCGTCAGGCGGGTGATGTCGCGCGCCGAGCCGACCCCCAGTTCCAGCTTGATGGACTCCAGGCGTTGCTGGGTCCTGCCGATGAGGGGCTGGATGTGCTCCTCGAGATAACTGATATCGTAACGCCAGTCATCGGCGACGAGCATGTTCACCACCCGTTGCTGGTAGTGGGTCCAGCGCGCGATGTTCTCGCGGATGTCCTTCATGCCGTAGGTCAGGATGAGGTCGGTTTTGACCCTGTTCTCGAGCGTGGCCAGGCGGTCCAGCTGGTTGCGTATCTGCTGGCGGTAGAGCTCGATGTTATTCAGGCGCAGGGAAATTGCCCGGATGGGGGTGTCCGAGAAGACGCCGAAGCGGTTGGAGATCAGCAGGCGGAACTCGGAGATCATGCGCTCGATGAGATAGCGCAGTTCGGTCAACTGGCGAAGGTATTGCCGCTCGTCAACGGTACTCGCCTCGTTCTCCAGCTCGCTGATGGAGAGCGTGATCATGGCGCTGATCCGGTTGTACTGCGGCAACATGTCCTCCTCGAGTTTCTGCATCGCCGGAAACCACATGCCTGCCGTGGTGCGTATGCGGATGAGTTCATCGACGCCTTTCTGCAGGGAGGCGATATCGTGGGACAGCGGCCCGAGGATGGCCTGCAGGGTGTCATCGGACTTGAACCAGCGCAGCCTGTGGAGGTTTTTGACGGTGCCGGCAAGCAACTGCTGCTGGACACGGATGGTGCGGATGTGTTCCTCGCTCGGGGAGTTGATGAACTTGTTGAGCTCGATCTCCAGGCGGCGCGCGGTGGTTTCCAGCTCGCTCACCAGCATGTCGGCCTCGGTCCGCGACTGGATGCGTTCGATCTGCGACTCCGTGGTATTGCGCACGAAATACCAGCCAAGCGAGGCGGCCAGCACCAGCACCAGTGAAGTTACCAGCGCCAGTTGCAGGTAACGGCCGCGCAGGCTGCGCGGGAACAGCCACAGGTGCAGGAGTCGGGGCAGGCGGCGTGGCATGCGCTCAATACTGCTCGTCGAAGACTTCGCGCACGATGCGGCGATGGGGATCGTAGTCGCTGTCCTGTGCGGGAACGAAGCCGGTCACTCGCGCCGAGGCGAGGACGGCCCGGCCATCCTCGCTGTTTTTCAGGCCGGCCATGAGGTCGCGGATCCGCCGGGCGAGGGCCGGCGAGACGCGCGGGCTCACCGCCCAGGGCAGGTGGGCGAGGGATTCGCTGCGCGCGATGATGCGCAACTGCTCCACGTCGATGGCCTTGCGTACCACCGGCAGGCTCAGTATGCGGTGGCCGGTGCCGGCCACGGCGGCCTGGTGGTAGTACACCGCCAGCGCGGCCTTGGGCGGGGTGAGGGCGAACTGATGACTGTAGTCGCCTTCACGCAGGCCGGCCTGGCGCAGCAGGTACACCGGCACGATATGGCTGATCATGGCCATGCGGCCGCCACCAAAGACGATCTTCCTGCCCCGCACATCCTCGAGGCGCTCGATGCCGCTGTCGCGGCGCACCAGCAGCACCCCGGCGATGGTGGATTCGCCGAATTCCTCGTTGCGCAGGATGACCCGGTAGCCGTGGTCGCGGTGGGAGCGCAGGTAGTGATACTGGTTGAAGTGCACCAGGTCGAAGCGTTGCGCGGCGACGCTGCTCCAGAAGGCGGCGAAGTCGGGCGCGGATTCCAGCAACACCTTGCGTTGCAGGCGCGCCGCCAGATGGTGCGCCAGCGGGGTGAAGAGTCGCTCGGTCAGTGCCGGGTCGCGGCGCGGGAAGACGCCGATGCGCAGCACGCCGTCGTCTTCCGCCGCCACGGCAGGGCTTGCCGCCAGCCCGAGACAGGCAAAAAGCAGAACCACGCTAGCGAATTTCCAGTGCATACGACTTGACCTGCCATGCTGCTCGTAGTGGCGGATGGAATGCGGGGAGTGGCGTTCCTTATATATTCGTTTTACCTTATAACCCAGCTTATCGACATCCGCGACCCCGGGCTTTAGGGGCGGCGGTCCCGGACGGAGTTTTCCCGGTCCCTCTTGCCAGGGCAGATCCGCAAAATTATTTTTTAAAAACAATATGTTAAGCAAGAATTCCGGTGGCCCGCGCGGCCGGTGGGCCGCCCGCGCGGCGCGTCTGCTGATTCTCGCCGCCCTGTTGCCCGGGCAGGCAGGGGCGCAGCTGGCCGAAGATCTCATTCGCCAGGCCGAGGAGGCGGCGCTGGCGCGGCTGGCCGTGCTCCAGGCGCAGGCGCCATCGCCCCCGCTGCCCTTTACCACCGACGGCTGTAGCGGCGGCCTGTCCGCGGGCTGGCAACACCTCGCCGCGCTGTTTCCGGCGCTGGGGCGGCGCTTCGGGGATCGGCCCCCCTGGGAGGCCTGCTGCGTGGCCCACGATCGCGCCTACTGGGCGGGCCGTGCGGAGGGGGGTTATGTGCTGCGCAAGCAGGCCGACAGCGCCCTGCGCCAGTGTGTCCTGACCCTGGGTCGCGAGCGCGCACCGCGGCTGGCGCGGGAATACGGCCTGGCGGAGGCGGACGTGCTGGCCGCCTGGCGGGCGGCCGCGGAGAGCATGTACTGGGCCGTGCGCGCCGGGGGGCAGGCCTGTACCCCCTTCCCCTGGCGCTGGGGCTACGGCTGGCCGCACTGCCCCCTGCTGCCGGCGGAACCCGCGCCGTGACAGGGTGGCGGCGGATCCGGCAGCGGATCCGGGGTTAAAGGCGGCCCCCCATGTGCCGTTAATGATCCCACGGGATCCCACGCCATCACTATGGACGCAAAATACATCAATCCGGTGCTCACCTCGATGGTCAACGTGCTCAGCACCATGGCCCAGCTCGAGCCCACGCCGGGCAAGCCCTCCATCAAGACCGACGGGCGCGCCCTCGGGGTGGTGACCAGCATCATCGGCCTGGAGGGACCGCAGGCGCGCGGTTCCCTGGCCATCTCCTTTCCCAAACCGGTCATTCTCGACATCGTGCGCCGCATGCTGGAGATGGAGACCAGCGGCACTGACGAGACCGCCTGTGATCTCACCGGCGAGATCTCCAACATGGTCATGGGCGGGGCCAAGGTGCTGCTGGAAGAGCAGGGCTATGACTTCGGTCTCACCATTCCCTCGGTGCAGTCGGGCGAGGACTACGAGGTGGAACACACCGTGGAGGGTCCCACCATCCTGCTGCCCTTCCAGACCGCCGCGGGCGAGTTCTACGTGGAGTTGCGCTTCGTCGAATAGGGCGCGCGGTAACCCTGCGGCATGCCGGTTTTATCCGATACGCGGACGGTTTAAGGTAGGGGTCTCGTTCACAAGCGGGAGATCCCGTCCATGCCCTGGCGCCAGAAAATGACCCGCCTGCCCACGCCCGCGGAACGGCTCGCAGGCCGTGACACCCCCATGCCGGTGGCGGAACGCCACTACGTCAGCGGTCACGCCATGCGGCCGCCGTTTCCGGCGGGCCTGCAACTGGCCCTGTTCGGCATGGGCTGTTTCTGGGGCGCCGAGCGGCGATTCTGGGAACTGCCAGGCGTCTACAGCACCCAGGTGGGCTATGCCGGCGGCGACACGCCCAATCCCCACTACGAGGAAGTCTGCAGCGGCCTCACCGGCCACAACGAGGTGGTGCGGGTGGTCTTCGATCCCGGCCTCGTTTCCTACCGGGATCTGCTCATCTGTTTCTGGGAGGGCCACGATCCCACCCAGGGCATGCGCCAGGGCAACGACGTGGGCACCCAGTACCGCTCGGGGATCTATACCTTTGACGATGCGCAGCGGCAACAGGCGGAAGCCACGCGCGCCGTCTATCAGGCGGCCCTGGACGCGGCGGGCTACGGGGCCATCACCACCGAGATCCTGCCGGCCCCCGAGTTCTACTATGCCGAGGACTACCACCAGCAGTACCTGGCGAAGAACCCGCAGGGTTACTGCGGCCTCGGCGGCACTGGCGTGGCCTTCCCCCGCGAGGCGCCGACCGCGGCGGCGGAGAGATCGGCATGAACACGACACCGGAGCAGGTGCTCGACTTCTGGTTCCGGGAGCTGGACAGCGCGCTGTGGTTCAGGGCGACGCCGGCGCTGGACGCGGACATTCGCCGGCGTTTCGAGACCACCTGTAAGCAGGCCCTGGCGGGCCAGCTGACGCACTGGCGGCGGGATGCGGCAGGCTGCCTGGCCCTGGTCATCGTCCTCGACCAGTTCCCGCTCAACATGTACCGCGGCACGGCCGAGTCCTTCGCGGGGGAGGCCCTCGCGCGCGAGATCGCCGCCCATGCCATCGCGCGGGGTTTCGACGCGCAACTCGATGCCGCGCAAAAGGCCTTCCTCTATATGCCCTACATGCACAGTGAGGAACCCGCCGACCAGGATCGCTCGGTCGCCCTCTTCGAGGCGGCCGGTCTGGAAGACAACGTGAAATGGGCGCGTCACCACCGCGACATCGTGCGCCGTTTCGGCCGCTTTCCGCACCGCAATGCCATTCTCGGGCGTGCCAGTACCGAGGAAGAAGCCGCCTGGCTTGGCTCGGCGGAGGGCTACCAGGGATGAGTCGCGCCGGGGCCGGGGGGCCGCGACTGCCCCGGGCGGCGGCGGCCTGGGAGACGGCGGACTTCGCGGCGGTGTTCAGGGAGGAGGTCACGGGCCTGGAGCGATCCTGCCTGCCCCTGCAGGCGGGCCTGTCGCAGTCCAGCCACGTGGACGACAGCCGTATCGACGTGGTGGTGCTCGGCAGCCACGCGGACGAGAGGGAAATCGAAGTCCGGGCCGGGATCTTCTACGCCGGCATCATCGCCGGCAGCTGTTGCGCCGACGATCCCACGCCGGTGGAACCACAGCCCGAGTATTGCCAACTGCGCTTTCGCATCGACCGCCGCGACGGCGCGGCGCGCATCGAACTGCTCGACGCCTGATCCCGCTCAGCCCTGTACCGTTACCGTCACCTTGCGGCGGTGACCGTGCTGGCGGTGCTCCCACAGGTAGATCCCCTGCCAGGTGCCCAGCGCCAGTCGGCCGCCGCTGACGGGCAGGGTGAGATCGCTGTGGGTGAGGATACTGCGCACGTGCGCCGGCATGTCGTCCGGGCCCTCGTCGGCATGGACGAACATGGGATCGCCGTCGGGCACCAGGCGGGCCATGAAGGTTTCCAGATCCTGGCGTACCGCCGGGTCGGCGTTTTCGCACAGCATCAGGGAGGCGCTGGTGTGGTGCACGAAGACATGGCACAGCCCGGCCTGCACGGCGGCGGCCTCCACCACGCGGGCCACCTCGCGGCTGATGTCATAGCTGCCGCGGCCGCGGGTGGCGACGGTGAAACTCTCCTGCTGTGTCATGACACGGGCGTCTCCATGGCGGATCTCCAGGGTGGCCATTCTAGATAACTGTTCCGAAATATGGATCACTCTCTACGCCAACTACGTCGTCCCACGTGTCCTGACATGACCGTCAGTCGCAGGGACGCGGCTGTCGAGCATACAGGGACGTATTTACCGCGTGTCATGGCAGGACACGTGGGGCGACGTACCGGCCAACCGGCGCCTGAACCCCGCGAAGTGACCTGGATTTCGGAACAGTTATCTGGCCAAAACCGCCCCACGGGGGTCAGTGTCGCTGGCGTGGCGGGCAGGCCGCCGCCATGTCCTTGATTGATCGTGGAAATAATACCAAAGCAATACCCTTGGGTACTTGATAAATAAGAAAACGCTAATATACTAGCCCGCCACGATACCGGTCGCCACCGGGTGTCGAGCCCGGTGCGGACACGCCGAACAAGAAGGAGAGAAACCATGGCAAAAACCTGTGATCTCAGTTTTCAGCAGCGCAGCCTGTTCCAGCAGGGCTACCAGCGCTATACCCCCGTGGAACTGCGGCAACTGGAATGGGGCCTGCGCTTCACGCCGGCGGCCTGTTCGCTCATCGCGCTCTACGGCCTGCTCACGGCCAACCCCTGGATCCTGCTGGGCGTGGCGGCGCTGGGGATCTGGGCCTTCTTTTTCCCGGCCGCCCATCCCATGGATCTGCTCTACAATCACGTGGTGCGCCACCTGTTCGGGGCGGTGAAACTGCCGGAGAATCCCTTCCAGCGGCGTCTCGCCTGCCTCTCCGCCGGCCTGATGAACATCGCCGCCGCGGCGCTGTTCCTCGGCGGCCTGCCCGTGGCGGCCTACGTCGTCGGCGGCCTGCTGCTGTTCCTGCAGTTCATCGTCATCACCACGCATTTCTGCACCCTGTCGTGGATGTACGAGGGCCTCATGCGCCTGCTGGGCAAGTGGCAGGTGCCGGTGGACGAGGATCACGCCCGCGACATGCTCCAGCGCGGCGCCCTGCTGGTGGACGTGCGTTCGCCGGTGGAATACGCCGATGCCACCATCACCGGCGCGGTGAACCTGCCGCTGGAAGAGCTGGAGCAGCACGTCGAACGCCTGCGCGGTACCCAGGCCCTGCTGTTCTGCAACAGCGGTACGCGCAGCCACATCGCCGCGGAGAAACTGCGCAGCCTGGGCATCAGGAGCGTCTACAACCTCGGCCCCTACAAGCGCGCCCGGGCGCTGGCGGCGGCCTGAGCGCCCCGTCCCCGGCGGGTGGGGCAGGGGACGACAGCGGGCTTGCCCGGGGCCGCGTCGCCCGCGGATACTCGGGGTCGGAATCGACCCCGGGAACCGCGTCCCCTGACGCATGGAGCTGCCTCATGGTGCCAACGGCCTGCCGCGAACTTTCCCTGTCCCCCTGCCGGGGCACGTACCTGCTGCGCTTTCACCTGCCGGCCATGCGCTGCCGGGTGGGTGCGCTGGGCGACTGCGTCCTGCCCGCCGGCGACTACGCCTACGTGGGCAGCGCCTTCGGCGCGGGCGGGGTGAGTGCGCGGGTGCGCCACCATCTTGTCTCCCGGGCGCGACCCCACTGGCATCTCGACTACCTGCGCGCGGCCATGAGGATGCGTGCCGTGTGGTACACCTGCGATCCCCGCCGGCGCGAAGCCCTGTGGAGCCGGGTGCTGGCCCATTGGCCCGGCAGCCGCCAACCCCTGCCGGGCTTCGGCGCCGCCGACTGCCGCCGACGCGGGGCGGTACAAAGTCACCTCTTCCTGTTGACGCAGGACCTGGACGCGGCGGCCTTTCGCGCCGCCCTCCTGCGTCGCGCCCCGCGCCACGCGGACATCGTCTGTCCGGCGGTGGAGACCGCGGAAATTACCGGCGCGAGCTCAAAACGCGAAACAGGCCGCTGAAAGGCGGCTTTTCGCCATCCGACGGGTGTGGGACACTGCGCCGGGCGAATGCCGGCATTGGCCGCTTCGTCAGACCTCGTGACTGGAACAACACCGATGAGCATGCTTGCCCGAACGAC
>JALTLF010000033.1 GCA_027005735.1 Chromatiales bacterium
GGGTGTGCAAGCCCTGCCACAAGCAGATCCACGCCCTCTTCAGCGAGAAGGAACTGGCGGACTTCTACCACAGCCGCGAGCGCCTCGCCGATCATCCCGACATGCGCCGCTTCATCGCCTGGATCGCCCGCAAGCCGCCGGGCTTCCTGCCGCTCACCCGTCGCCGTGCCTGAGTCCCGCCCCGCCATCCCGCAGCAGGGGCGGCAGGGCGTGGAGATGGGGGATCACGGCATCGGGCCGCACGGCCATCTCCGCCGGCCAGGGCCGGCCGTCACGGTTCAACCACACGGTGGCGAGCCCCGCGCGCGCCGCGCCGAGGACGTCGTGCTCGGGGTGATCCCCCACGTGCACCATGTCCGCGGGGGCGAGGCCGAGCCGCTTGCAGGCCTGCCGGTAGATGGCCGGGTGCGGCTTGGGCCGTCCCACCTCGCGGGCGCAGAGGCCGAAGCGGAACAGGCGGTCGAGGCCCACGCGCGCGATCTCCGCGTTGCCGTTGGACAGGGCGACGAGGGTGAAGCGTTCCGCCAGTCGTTCCAGCACCGGCAGGACATCATCGAAGAAGCGCACGTCGTGGCGCGCCTCGATGTAGATCTCCCAGGCCCGCGCGCCGAACTCCGCCTCCGCGTAGCCGCTCTCCCGGGCCAGCTGCCGGAACAGGCGTCGGCGCAGGTGGGTGAAGTCCCAGGCCCGCGCCGGCTCCGCCGCGGCCAGTTGTGCGCGCAGGCGGTGCAGGGCCGCCACGTCGTAGCGTTGCGCCACTCGCGGGTAGTGCTGGCGCAGCCAGTCATGGAAGCGGATCTCGGTCTGTTCCATCACCGGCCCGGTGTCCCACAGGGTGTCGTCGAGATCGAAACTGATGGCGCGAACGGGCATGTGGGGGCGGCAACGGGGCGTGTGTTTTTAGACCGGTTTCAGATCGTGGACCCTGGCTTGCGACGGCAGGCTGGCGGGCGCTATTATCGAACGCGCGGGCCGGTGCGCGAAAGCACGCTACTATATTAGCGATAACTGATAAATAAAGCTGTCACCGCGCCCCACCGCCGCTGGCCGGCGTGAACCGGTTCACGTTCGGGCACGGCTCAGGCAGGGATGTTACGAGTTTTGTGAGCCATTTCACTCTCTGGCGCTGTATCCCTTGAGTACCCTGTTCTACCTTGTCCCCTGCGGAGAAGGAAAAACGGCGTACTAGCCTGTTTTTACTGGGTTTAAATAATAACCGAACAAAGAAGGGTGGAAAGATGGCCGTACTGATCCAGTTTGCCAACGGCGCACCGGGGATCCGGTTCGAGATCGATCAGCCCGTGTTCCGCATCGGACGCGGCCTGGACAACGACCTGTGCATTCCCGACGGTTACGTCAGCAAGGAACACGCCATCATCGAGTGTCGCCCCACCGACGGCGCCGAAGGGGCCTACGAATACTTCCTCATCGATCTCAAGAGCACCAACAAGACCTACGTCAACGAGACCGAGGTCAGTCGCACGCGCCTCAAGGGCAACGACATGCTCAAGATCGGCCGCAACAGCTTCAAGTTCGTCGTCGAGGAAGAAACCCGCGCCTTCGACACCATCACCGAGAATCCCGCCCGCGATGCGCAGCAGAAAACCAGCAGCGAGGAGTCGCTGACCTCTTCGGGACGCTACAGGCTCAGCCGCCGCCTGCGCATCAACCAGTACAGCTGAGGCGGATCACAGCCCGGGCACAGGGAGGGCGGCCCGCGGGCCGCCTTTTTCGTTGTGGCCCGGTCCTCAGGCGCCGTGGCGCTGTAACCAGGCGAGCAACTGGTGGGCCTGGGCGGGGGAGAGGGCCTGGATACAGGCGCGCAGGTAGTCGGCGCGCGTGTGAATGGGCGCCATGCGCTGCCCGTTGCGTGCCGCCAGCCGTCGCAGGCGCTGTTCCTGGTGAGCCGAAATCCGCAGACGCGAACCGCCAATCTCATACAACATGGCAACACCTGTTCACTGCTTTCGGCGGACGACCCACAGCCTGTCGAGACCATCCGCGATTACCGGCCGCGGGCATGTCCCTGCGCCCGCGGTGCCCGCGAAGTACGGCCGCGTGGCGGACACCTGTCCTCCTTGTCGGTCGCCGCGGGCGGAACTTTATCGCCGACCGCCGTTCGGCAACGCGACACCCCTGTCTGACTGCCATATTGGCGGGCGGCATGCCGGGGATGGGCGGCGCGGGGAGCGGTGATGGCGGGCAGGGCAGACGGCATGACGGGGGGCAGGCTGGCGGCGTGGCGCGACGACGTCGCCGGCGCCGCCCTCGACGTGGAGGCGTTGCTGCGCCTGCAGGCGCGGACCCTGTTCCGCTACCAGCGCCATGGCGAGGACATCAGCGTGCATGAATACGGCCTGCTGCGCTGGTTGCAGTTCGGTTCGCCGGCCATCCAGAGCGCCATGCGCACCGACGCGCCGACGGCGCTGATGCTTTCCTACCTGCCCCTGATGATGGCCTTCCACCTCTTTGTCCCCGCGCCGCGGCATGGTCTGCTCCTCGGCCTGGGTGGCGGCGCCATCGCGCGCCATCTCCATGCCCTGCATCCGCAACTGCGCCAGACCGTGGTGGAGAGCCGCCCGGTGCTGGGCGAGATCTGCCACGACTATTTCAGCCTGCCCCGGGATCCGCGGCGCATCGCCCTGCGCTTCCACGACGCCATGGACTGGCTGCGCCGCGAGGGGGACGGCGCGCACGATGTCCTCATGGTGGATCTCTACGGGCGCGACAGCCTGCCCTTCTTCATGTACGAGCCGGCCTTCTACGCCCGCTGCCGCGCGCAACTGGCCACGCGGGGGATGCTGGTGATCAACCTGCTGGTGCCCGACCGCGACGAGCTGGCCTTCCTGCTCGGCCACCTGCGCCAGGCCTTCGATGGACGCAGCCTGTGTCTCAACGTGCCCGGGCAGCACAATGTCATCGTGCTGGCCTCCCGCGGCGAGATGGAATGTCGCCTCGCGGTACTGCGTGAGCGGGCCGCGGCGCTGGGCGTGCGCCTCGGCGTGGACTATCCCGGGCTGGTGACGCGCTTCGCCAACACCAATCCTGTGCGTGAGGACAGGCTGGTGGTGCAGGGATCCGCTTGAGCGTGTTTGCCGGCGTGGTATAGTCTGGGCCGCCGATACTGGCGTGACGGTGATGAAGCAATGATGGCAAGCGGCAACCGGCTGGTGGATTATCTCGTCCGTCTGGGACCCATGCGCGTGGCCCTGATGGCCATCGCCCTGACGCTGGCGATCCTCATCCCGACGTCGGGAAGCGGGCTGGGTGATACCGGCTTCGATGTCATTCGCGGCATCATCGTGCCCACCCTCACCCCGATTGTCTTCATGGTGCTGATGCTCGACGTGCTCATGAGCGCCGTGCACCGGGCGGACAGCCGCGACGAGGCGGTGCGCGCGCGCTACCGCATGATCATTCGCACCCACCTCCTCACCACCGCAGTGCTGGTGCTGGCCGCCCTGCCGTTCTTCATCGATCTCCTCTCCGACTGAGCACGTGATTTCCCCAGAGTCGCGGGGTATTTGCGCAAATTCGACCTGCCTCACGTCGACCCGCGCGGCGACTCGGTTATACTTACCGGCCGGAGGAGTTTTGCACACGGCGTGTCAGGAAAGGGCCGAGAGGGTATGCGCATAACAGGATGGTTGCCAGGGCTGTGGTTGATCGTCGTGCTGTTGCAGCCGACGCTTGCCACGGCCGGCGAGATCCAGGAGATCTCCATCGGCGTGCTGGCCTTTCGCGGCGAGGCGCAGGCCCAGCGGCGCTGGCAGTCCACCGCCGACTATCTCAACGAGGAGATCCCCGGTTACGAGTTCGAGATCCGCCCGCTGTCCGCCGAGGACATGCGCTCGGCGGTGGCGCAGAACGAGCTGCACTTCGTGCTGACCAATCCCGGCCATTACGTCGAACTCGAGGCGGCCTACGGGGTGACGCGTATCGTCACACTGAAAAACCTGCTCCGCGGTGAGCCGCAGACACGCTTCGGCGCGGTGATCTTCACCCGTGCGGACAACCGTGCCATCCGCGATCTCGAGGATTTGCGCGGGCACAGCTTCATGGCGGTGGGCCCGCACGCCTTCGGCGGTTTTCTCATGGCCTGGCGCGAGTTGCGCGCCGCGGGCATCGAGCCGGAACGCCACCTGGGGGAACTCGAGTTCGCCGGTTTTCCCCAGGACGACATCGTCTACGCAGTACGCGACGGCCGTGTGGCCGCGGGCACGGTGCGTACCGGGGTGCTGGAGAGTCTCGCCGCGCAGGGCCTCGTCCGCCTCGACGACTTTCGCGTCCTCGCCCCCCGCCACACGGAGGGCTTTCCCTTCCTGCACAGCACGCGCCTCTACCCGGAGTGGCCGCTGGCGCGCACGCGCAAGGCCTCGGACAGCCTCGCCGAGGAGGTGGCGGTCACCCTCATGACCATGGTCCCCAGCCAGCGCGCGGCGCTCAACGGCAGCTATGCCGGCTGGACAGTGCCGCAGGACTACAACACCGTGCATGCCCTGTATCGTGACCTGCAGGTGGGGCCCTATGCCGTGCGCCCCACCTTCAATGCCACCGCGGCACGCTACAGCCACTGGGTGCTGGCCGGCGTGCTGCTTCTGCTCGGCCTGGTGGCGCTGGCGCTCTACCTGCGCCGCTTGAAGCTCCAGCTGGCCCATGCACAGGGTTTCCTCGACGAGGAGACCGCCAATCGCGAACGCATGAGCAGGGAACTGCACAAGCTGTCGCAGGCCCTGCGGCAGACCGCCGACAGCGTGATGATCACCAGCGCCGGCGGCGAGATCCTCTACGTCAACCCGGCCTTCGAACAGATCACCGGCTACAGCAGCGAGGAAGTCATCGGCCTGACCCCGGCGGTGCTGCGCTCTGGCGAACACGACGAGGAATTCTACCGTCACATGTGGCACACCATTCTCGGCGGCAAGCCCTTCCACGGGGAGTTCGTCAACCGGCGCAAGGATGGCACGCTGGTCCACGTGGACAAGACCATCACGCCCATCACCAATGCCGATGGCAGCATCGACTGCTTCGTTGCCACCGGTACCGACGTGACGGAGATCCGCCTCGCCGAGCAGGATCGCCGCCGCCACCGCGACGACATGGCGCACGTCACCCGCGTCGGCATGATGGGCGAGATGGCCTCGAGTATCGCCCATGAGCTGAACCAGCCGCTGGCGGCGATCGCCAATTACGCGCAGGGCTGCGTGCGCCGCCTGAGTTCCCGCGAGTACAAGGTCGGCCAGATCATCGCCGCGCTGGAGAACATCAACCAGCAGAGCAAGCGTTCCGGGGAAATCATTCGCCGCCTGCGCAGTTTCGTCAGCAAGGGCGAGTCCAAGCGCTCGCGCGCCGACATCAATCAGATCGTGCAGAATGCCGCCAGCCTGGCCTACTTCGAGGCGCGCAAGAAGGGCATCATCCTGCGCATCAATTTCGGCACCCGCCTGCCGCCCATTCATGCCGACGTCATCCAGATCGAGCAGGTGGTGCTCAATCTGATCCGCAACGCCATCGATGCCATGGCGAAAAACCTGTGGAACAAGCGCGAACTGCGTATTCACACCTGGTCGGACGGCCGCCAGGTGGTGGTGGCGGTGTGGGACACCGGCCATGGCCTGTTGCCCGAGGACCAGCGCCGCCTGTTCGATCCCTTCTTTACCACCAAGCAGCACGGCATGGGCATGGGCCTGTCCATCAGCCGCTCCATCGTCGAGGCCCACGGGGGTTCGCTCAGCGCGAGCAACAACAGCGACCAGGGCGCCACCTTCCGCTTTACCCTGCCGGTCATGCGCGATGAGGATGAAGACAACGAAGTGACCTATGAGCATGCCTCTTAGCCTGAAGCAGACCATCTACGTGGTGGACGATGACCAGGCGGTGCGTGAGTCCCTGTGCTGGTTGCTGGAGTCGGTGGACCTGCCGGTTGTCACCTATGCCTCGGCGCAGGAATTCCTTGCCGACTACAACCCGGAGATGGGCGGCTGCCTCATCCTCGACGTGCGCATGCCCGGCATGAGCGGCCTCGAGTTGCAGAACAAGCTCATCGAGATCGAGTGTACGCTCCCCATTCTCATCATTACCGGTCACGGCGACGTGCCCATGGCGGTGCGCGCGCTCAAGAACGGCGCGGTGGATTTCATCGAGAAGCCTTTCAACGACCAGAAGCTGCTGGAACGCATCCAGCACTGTCTCGACCAGGACCGCGCGCAGCGCGAGGCCCGTTACATGGAACGCGTCATGCGTGAACGCTACGAACAGCTCACGCCGCGTGAACAGGAAGTCCTCACCCGCGTGGTGGCCGGCAAGCTCAACAAGGTCATCGCCGACGAGCTGGGCATCAGCAGCAAGACCGTGGAGGCCCACCGCGCCAATATCATGGAAAAGATGCACGCCAGCTCGCTGGCCGAGCTGGTGACCATGTGCGTGACGGTGGGCCTGCGTTGACCCGGCGACCGTAAGTGACAGGTTCCGCCCCTCCCGCCACCGCGCCCATTTCCCGGTGCGCAGCCGGAAATAAGGGATTTCCCTAAGCCGCCTAGTGGCCTGACCGGATACAAAATCCGGCCTCCCTGGCCAATACTTGCCTCCATCCACCGCGTTGGAACACGCCCATTTCAGACAACGACAAGAGAAAAAGGTGATTGATTATGGAGGCACTCATGGAGCACCGCTGGAATACCCGCGTCCCGCTGGACATCAACGTCACCCTCAATTACGAGAAGGTGGGGCTGATCTCCGCGCGTACCCGTGATCTCAGCCTCGGTGGCGCCTACGTCATGACCGACTCCATCCGCCTGGGCAAGCACACCATGCTGGACGTCCTGCTGCCCCGCGAGGACGATGGCTCGCAACTGGTACGGGTACCGGCCACGGTGGTGCGCGCCGATGACGGCGGCCTGGCCCTCCAGTTCACCGACTTCGACGCCACCAGCATCGCCGCCCTGAGGGCCTGGATCTCGGCCTCGGGCGTGGCGAGCCTGTAGCACCGCTCCATCCGGATCAGGCGGGAACGCACGACACCATAATTACCCCCAATGCACTTGCGCGACCTCCCCTTGCGACAGACGCATCCTCCGCGATGCGTTTTTTTTTGCCCGCGTCCGCGAGCCGGGGGTTGAGAACTGCATCGTGTTTCGCGGCCACGGGATTACCGCATAATGAGCCCCCGGCCGCCAGGAACAGGCGGCCACTCGACGGAAGCAGGAGGAAGCATGCTTGACATGAATCAGATTAAAAAGAACGTCGTTCGCTGGAGCAAGCAAAGCGACAGGGAGGAGGCTGCCGCGCCCGGCGGGCAGGCTCCGTCGCCCAAACAGGAAACGGTGGCGGCGGCGAAATCACGGCCCGCCGCCTCGGCCGCGCGTCCCCCGGCCAACATCGGCGCCTCGATCCTCTTCAAGGGTGAACTCTCCGGCGACGAGGACTTCGTCATCCAGGGGCGGGTGGAAGGCAAGATCAACCTGTCGGACAATACCCTGACCGTGGGCGAGGAGGGCCGCATCCGCGCCGACATCATTGCGCGGGTGATCACGGTGGAAGGTGAACTGGTGGGTGACATGTACGGTACCGAGAAGGTCATCATCCGCGCCACCGGCCGCGTCAAGGGCAACATCACCTCGCCGCGGGTGACCCTGGAGGACGGGGCCAAGTTCAAGGGCAGTATCGACATGGATCCCCAGGCGGTGGACGGCGCCGCTGCCAGCGAGTCCGCCTGAGGCGGAGACCGCGGTGCGCAGCGCCCGGCTCAGCCAGCCGCCGGCCGCGGCGGAAGGCCCGCAGGCCTTGCGCAGCGTCCTGCTGCCCGCCCTGCTGGCGGATCTGCCGCGTCAGCGCCGCGTGAGCATCCTCGATCTGGGACCTGCGCGCCAGGCCAACATCGACTGCTTCAGCGCCTTTTCCCTGCGCTACACCTGCTGGGACATCGGCGAGGGACTGGCGGAGCTGCGCCGCCTGGTCCTGCCGCCCGCCGGGACGCGCCTGTCGCGCGCGGCGCGGGCCGCCCGCGAGGCCCGCCGGGCCGAGATGGAGGCGGCGCGACGGCAGCTCATCGACGACATGCTGGACGCGATTCCCACGCGCGACTGGGACCTGGTGCTGGCCTGGGAGATCTTCAACTACCTCGACAGACCGGTCCTGTCGCTGTTCCTGCAAGGGCTGGTGGACGGCATGCGCCGGGGCGGGCGCATCCATGCCCTCATCTGGGGACAGGGACGCATGCCGGCGCGAATGGCGGATGTGTGCTTTGCCCCGGGGCCGGCGCTGTTGCGCGACGCGCCCACGGAGGAGGAATTCGTCGAGGGCGGCTACAGCCAGTACCAGTTGCGCGGCCTGTGCGAGGGACTGGTGGTGCACAAGGGTGTATTGTTGCGTAATGGCCTGCAGGAGCTGAACCTGAGTTACGGCGGCAGGCCCCTCTGAGCCGGCGCGCGCCGGCGGGGATCATCGAACATGTGGGGAGTTCCAGTCATGTCCTGTCCTGGCGGCCTGTCACGGAGGCCGGCTGCCGTGTTGCTCGTGCTCGCGGCCCTGTTTCTGCTCGCCATGCCGGCACAGGCCGGCGTCAGTCACGACGCCGGGCTGCGCTGGTCCAGCCGGCAGAGCGAACATTTCCGCATTACCTACCACGAGGGCCTCGCCGAGGCGGCGGCGCGGGTGCTGCGCATCGCCGAGGCGCACTATGCGCGTCTCACCGTCCGCTACGGCTGGATCCCCGAGGGCCGCATCGAGATCCTGCTGAGCGACGAGTTCGATGCCGCCAACGGCGCGGCCAGCGGTTTTCCCTACAATTTCATGCGCCTCTACCTCTCGCCGCCGGACGGCGTGAGGGGGATCGAGGATCACGGCGGCTGGCTGGACATACTGGTCGAGCACGAACTGCTGCACGTCATTCATCTCGACAAGGTTGCCGGCGCGCCTCGCGCCCTGCGCTCGGTGTTTGGCCGCAATATTCTCCTCTTTCCCAACGCCCTGCAGCCCCGCTGGTTCATGGAGGGGCTTGCCGCCCTGGAGGAGACCCACGCCGAGCGGGGCGTGGGCCGGGGCCAGAGCAGTTTTTTCGCCATGCTCATGCGCATGGAACTGCAACGCGGCCTGCTGGACGTCAGCGAGGTCAACCAGACGCGGGCGCAATGGCCCGCCGGTGCCACACCTTATCTATATGGCGTGCATTTCCAGACCTTCCTGCGCGAGCGCTACGGGGACGCGCGCCTGCGCCAGCTGGTGGAGAGCTATTCGGACAATCTCGTTCCCTTCGCCATCAACACCAACAGCCGCGCCGTACTGGGCCGCGACCTGCACGAGTTGTGGCAGGAATTCCAGGACTGGCTGCGCGAGCGCTACGGCGAGGCCGGCGGCGGGCAGGGCGCGCGCCGTGCCGGTGAGCGCCTCACGCGCCATGGCTATTTCACCGGCGGCGTGCTGGCGGACGGCCGCGGCGGGATCTTCTACCTCGTGGACGACGGGCGCGACTACCCGGCCCTGTGGCATCGCGATGCCCGGGGTCGCGCGCGTCGGCTAACGCACTTCAATGCCACGCCGCGCATGGACGTGGACGGGCAGGCTGGCGTCCTGATCGCCCAGCCGGAGGTGTGCAATACCGCGCGCCTGTATTTCGATCTCTACCGCGTCGATCCGCTCAGCGGCGCGCAACAGCGCCTCACCCGCTGCGCGCGCTATCGCCATGCCGCCTGGCTGCCGCGCGGCGAGGGCATCATCGCGGTGGAGAACCGTGCCGGGCAGAGCGCCCTGCATCGCCTCACGGCCGACGGCGAGCGCCGCGCCGTGCTCTGGTCGGGTGACGACGGCAGCGTCGTCGCCGAACTCGATGTGGCGCCCCATGGCCGTGCGCTGGTGGCCTCGGTGTGGCGGCCGCGCGGCGGCTGGAACCTGGAACGCTTCGACTTCGCCAGCGGACGCTGGCAGCAACTCACCCGCGGTGCGGCCATCGAGACCCAGCCGCGTTACACCCCCGACGGCCGCGCGGTGATCTACAGCGCGGACGAAGGCGGGACCTACGACATCTACCGGCTGGAGCTCGCCAGCGGACGCGTGCAGCGACTCACCCGCGTGGGCCTCGGCGCCTTCACGCCGAGCCTGAGCGCCGACGGCCGGCATCTCTATTACACCGGCGCCCACGGCGAGGGCTTCGACATCTACCAGCTGTCGCTGGACGGCGCGGGCGTGCCGGTGGCGCCCGCGCCGGCGGCCCCCTCGGCGCGGCCGGCGCCGCGCCCGCCGGCGGTGGCGCTGTCGGCGGCCGAGGACTATTCGCCCTGGGCGAGCCTGCGGCCGCGCTGGTGGTTCCCGCACATCTTCGTCAACGACGAGCGTGCCGAATACGGCGTGATCACCTCTGGCTGGGACCTGTTGCAGCGGCACGCTTTCTACGCCGATCTTGCCTACGACACGCGTAACGCGGTGTGGATAGGGGAGTTCGACTATGTCTATGACCGCTGGTGGCCGGTCTTCAAGTTCAGTTTCGATCGCTCTCTGGAACTGTTTCGCAACAACAGCGGCGTGCTCATGGGCGGGCGTTACGACGACGAGGCGCAACTGGAGATGGTACTGCCCTGGTTGAGTTTCCAGGATCGCCTGTCCCTGCATCTCGCCGCGCTCAATGTCGCCAGTCGCCGCGCCTTCGTCAACCCCGGCTTCGTCTCGGCGCCGGACTTCGAGAACAATCTCGCCGGTCTGGCCCTGGTGTATCGCTCGACGCGGCGCTTTCCCCTTTCCGTGAGTCGCACGGGCCAGGAGATCCTGCTGGTGGCCGAGGACTACGACGCCTTCGGCGGCAGCGTCGCCACGGGGCAGGTCTATACGCTGGACTGGCGCGGTTTCTTCCGCCTCGGCGGCGAACACGTGCTGGCCCTGCGCCTGGTGGCGGGGCAGGGTAGCGACAACCCGGTGCCCTTCCAGCTCGGCGGCGTCACGGACGTGCGCTTCGTGCCACCACTGCTGGCCGACACCCGTGTCGGCACGCCCTTCAACCGGCGCAACTATGCCCTGCGCGGTTATGACGAGGGCCTGCCCCAGTTGCGCGGTCGGCGCATGCGCCTCGCCAGCGCGGAATACCGCTTTCCCATCGCGCGTCCCGAGCGTGGCTGGATGGCGCCGCCGGTGGGCCTGTTGCAGATCCACGCTCGGGTGTTCGTCGAGAGCGGCGCGGCCTGGTACAACGGCAGCAGTCCCTCGCGTTACTATTCCAGTGGCGGCGTGGAAGTCATCGCCGAGACCGAGCTTTTCTACAACCTGCCGCTGGTGGTAAGCCTCGGCCTTGCCAGCGGTTTCGACGATATCGGCAGCGACGAGGTCTACCTGCGCCTGTCTACTTCCTTCTGAGTGACCGGCAGGACGGCCTCGGCCGGGGTATCGCGCCCCAGGGCCAGCAGGCCGCTGCTGATGAACCCCAGGCTGACGGCAAACCACAGGGTGGCCATGCGGATGATGAGGGGCGCGCTCAGCGCCACCGCGGGCGGCGCGCCCACCGAGCCGAGGAGGACCGCCATGCCGGTTTCGGTGGCGCCGATGCCGCCCGGGATCATGGACAGGGCGCCACCGAGGATCCCGATGGCGTAGATGGCGAGGGAGGTGTGCAGCGGGATGGCGAAGCCCAGTTCAAGGAGCAGGAAATGGAAGGCCAGCGCCTGCGTCAGCCAGGCGGCGAGTCCCAGACCCATGCCCCGGAGGATCGGCGCGGGCTGGAACAGGCGTCGCGCGTCATGCAACAGTTCCAGCAGATGGCGGAAGAGACGGTTGAGGCGCGCGGGCAGGAAACGATCGCCCAGCCAGGCGAGCCGTTGCAGGGTGGGGTGGCTGAACATCAGGGCAAGGATGACGAGGAAGAAACTGCCCACGACGAAAAGCAGGAAACCGTAGCCGGGCAACATCAGGAGAGCGAGCAGGGAGATCAGGCCCATCACCACGAGATCGAGAAAGCGCTCCGTAAAGAACACCGACAGGCTGGTGCCGATGGGCACCCCGTGCCGGTAGAGGTACAGGGAGCGTACCGTCTCGCCGGCCTTGCCCGGCGTGGTGGTGAGGGCGAAGCCGGCGATGTAGTAGGCCAGGCTGCGCGCGGGGGGAACCGCGTGGCCCAGGCGCCGCAGGTAGAATTGCCAGCGCGCGAAGCGGAGCAGGTAATTGGCCAGCGAGCAGGCAAGCAGGAGCAGGAAGCCTGTGGGGCCGAGCCGCCCAAGCGCGGCGGTCAGGGTGTCGGTGCCGCTATGGGCGAGCCAGGCGATATAGAAACCGGCGGCCAGCAGCAGCCACAGGGACAGGCCGCGGCGTCCGGGCAGGCGCAGCTGCGTGTGGCGGCTGGTGGCTTTTGACTGTCCGGGCATTTACACTCCGCACATCGTGTATAGTCGTAGCGTGGACGGTACGCGATCCACGCCGTGCCTTGCAATATCAAGTCCTTCTACGAGGAGAGAAGCCGATGGCCTCCGATATCGATGATCTGACCATAAACTACACCGAGGACGGTGTGCTGGTAGTCAAGGAACTGGACAAGGAAGTACTCACCAGGGGTGCCTGGTCCACCATCCTCTACCGTTACCGCGACTGGAATCGCCAGAAACAGGAATATGGTCCGGACAAGTACACCATCCGCCGCTACCAGAAGCGCAACAACGAGTACTGGCAGAAGTCCAAGTTCAACATTTCCAGCCGCGACCAGGCACGCAAGATCATCGAGACCCTGCAACGCTGGGTGGACCTGCCGGAAGACGACGACGGGGACTGAGGCCGGGCGGCAGGGCAGGATGCCGGATTTGGTCTAAAATGGAACATGGGCCCCAGTCTCGTAGCAGGTCTGAACATGGCACCAGGCAGACCGGACATGCGCAGTTACATCCGCCACCCGGTGGACATTCCCATCTCGTGCCAGCCCACCGCGCCGGGGCGGCAGGCGGCGGCACAGCAACCCCACCTCAAGGACGTCAGTACCGGCGGCCTGTCGTTTTATTCCACGCAGGCCCTCGAGCCGGGCAGCACGGTACGCATTCACATCGACGTGGTGAGCCCGGTCTTCGACGCCGAGGCCCGCGTCACCTGGTGTCATCCCGAGTCAGAGGGTTTTCTCGTCGGCCTGTCGTTCATCGAACCCGACGTGGAGTACCAGGCGCGCATGGTGGAGCAACTGTGTCATATCGAGCAATACCGCCGCACCGTTGCGCGGGTGGAGGGGCGCAAGCTGACGCCCCAGCAGGCGGCCATGGAGTGGATCGAAAAATATGCCCGTGACTTCCCCCGCCCCGTATAGGGTCCTGCCGCGCATTCTCATCGGCATCGCCCTGCTGTTGTTGCCGGCGGCCTTCTCGCAGGCCATCCAGGTGGAGCTGCCGCGCTTCAGCCTGCATCCGCTGGAGTCGGATCCCGATGGCGATGTCATCCTGGTCATCGGCGGCATCCAGGGTGACGAACCGGGCGGCTTCAATGCCGCCTCCCTGCTGGCCACGGAGTACCGCATCACGCGCGGCAACGTGTGGGTCATTCCCAACCTGAACTTTCCTTCCATCCTGCAACGCTCGCGCGGCATCAACGGCGACATGAACCGCAAGTTTCTTTCCCTCGACGAGGAAGATCCCGACTTCGAGGTGATCCAGAAGATCAAGCAGCTCATTCTCGATCCCCGCGTCAAGCTCATACTCAACCTGCATGATGGCAGTGGGTTCTACCGGCCGGCCTACATCGACCGCCTGCACAATCCCGCACGCTGGGGACAGAGCGTCATCATCGATCAGGAACAGCTCGGCGAGGCCGCCTTCGGCGATCTCTCGCGCGTGGCGCGCGAAGTGGTACGGCGCGCCAATGTCCGTATCACGAAGCCGGACTATCGTTATCACGTCAAGAACACGCGCACCGGCGAAGGCAACCACGAAATGGCCAAGACCCTCACCTGGTTCGCCTCGCGCCACGGCAAGGCCGCCTTTGGTATCGAGGCGAGCAAGTCCTTCCGCACCCACGAACGCGCCTGGTACCACCTCAACGTCGTCGAGGCCTTCTTCGATCTGGCCGGCGTGGAGTATGAGCGCAGTTTTGAACTTACCGCCGCGGCGGTGCGAGAACGCATGGAAACCAACCTGCACATCTCCCTGTATGATCACCGCATTGCGCTGGACATGCGCAACGTGCGCCGGCGTCTGGGTTTCTTTCCCCTCAAGCAGAACGCGCCGCTTACCTTCAAGGCCAGTAATCCCCTGATGGCGGTGGTCGGCAACGGTCGGCAGCTGAAGGTGCGTTACGGCAATCGTCACGTTACCGTGCTGCAGCCGCAGTACTTCGATTACGATTCCTCGCTGGACGAGGTCTCCATGGAGGTCGATGGCGTCAGCCGGATCCTGCCGCTGGGCAGCATGGTGGAAGTGGCGGACAGGTTTCTTGTCGTGCCGATGGAGGGCTATCGCGTCAACGTCATCGGTTTTCGTCGCAAGGGGCGGCGTGACGAGAGCGGGCTGGCCATCCGCCGCCACGATATCCAGCGGCGTTTTTCCATTGATCGCGCGGGCTACCTGTATCGCGTGGAGTTCTACCGCGGGGAACGTTTCTGCGGCATGGTGGTGGTGCGTTTCCGTGAGAAGGCCGTGCAACAGGGCGCGGGCCGGCCGAACAGCTGAAACGGCGGCGCGGCAATTCAGGCATCCATGTCGGGGATCAACTGGTTCTCCAGCCGGACGATCATGTCCTTGAGCAGGAGACGTTTCTTCTTCAGGCGCCGCAGGCGCAACTGATCCATGAAGGTGCTTTCGGACAGGCGGTCGATGATCTCGTCGAGATCGCGGTGCTCGATGCGTAGCTCGTTGAGCTGGTGGCGGATCTCCTCGAAATCGCGGTGCTTGTCCATTGTTCGCGTTTCCCCCTGCTACCTGAATTGTAATACACTGCCGGTGTTTTGGTAGCACAACCCCAAGCTGTTGATTTCACAAGGTGGTTCGCGAATGGACAAGGCCCTGGAACGTTTTGCCGCCGAGCTGCGCCGGCAGGTGCGCGAGGTGCTCGGTGATGGGCAACTGCGCACCCGCGTCGAGACCAAGGCCGATGGCAGCCTGATCACCGACGCCGACCGATTGTTGCAGGCGCGCATCGGCGACTGGCTTGCCGATCAGTATCCGGGCGCGGCGCTGCTCGCCGAGGAACAGTCCCGCGAACGCAACCAGGCGCTCATCGACGCGGCCCCCTCGCAACTATGGGTGCTGGATCCACTGGACGGCACCACCAACCTTGCCAGCGGGATACCTTATACGGCCGTTTCGCTGGCCCTCGTGGAGAACGGCGAGGTGGTGCAGGGGGTGGTCTACGATCCTGACCGCGACGAGATCTTCTGCGCCCGCCGTGGCGCGGGCGCATACTGCAATGGTGAACGGCTCACGCCGCCAGAAACGGGCCGTTCACTCGGCGACTGCGTGGCGCTGGTGGACTTCAAGCGTCTCGACAGCCGGCTCGCCACCGCGCTGGCAAGCCGGCATCCCTTTCGCTCGCAACGCAACTTCGGCTCCGTGGCCCTCGACTGGTGCTGGCTGGCCGTGGGGCGTGGCCAGCTCTACCTGCACGGGCGCGCCAATCTGTGGGACTATGTCGCCGGCTGGCTCATCGCCGGCGAGGCGGGGATCGCGTCACAGACGCTCGAGGGCGAGGACGTTTTCCACTTTTCCCTGGCCGGGCGCAGTGCCGTGGCGGCGGCTAATCCATCCCTGCTAGCCGACTGGCGTGACTGGATCCGCGAGGCACTGTGATATTCTGACAGCACGTGCAAACCCTTGTCAGCGAGAACCCGTCGTCCATGTCCCGCCTGCGCCGCCCTTTCCTGCCGCTCGTCCTGTTCCTGCTTGCGCTGGTGACGGCCTGCTCCGACGCGCCGCGCGAGCCGGTGGACCTTGCCGCGGTGCGCGCGCGCGGCGAGCTGGTGGTGCTGACGCGCTGGGGACCCACCACCTATTACCAGACGCGTGACGGTTATGCCGGCCTGGAGTACGACATGGCGGCGGCCTTCGCCGACTCGCTGGGCGTGGCGGTGCGTTTCGAGGTACGCGATACCGTCGGCGATCTGCTCGCGGCACTGAGAAACGGCGAGGGCGATCTCGCCGCCGCGGGTCTGACGCGCACCGCCGCGCGCGAAGACCACTTTCGTTATGGCCCGGTGTACCAGACGGTGCAACAGCAGGTGGTGTGCCGGCGCGGCGGCCCGCGGGTGAAACAGCCCGCCGATCTCGTCGGCCTGCGCCTCGCCGTGCCGGCGCACAGTTCCTACGAGGAGCGTCTGCGGGCCCTGCAGGAGGATCATCCGGACCTACGCTGGGACTCGCGTGCCGAGGCGGATACCGAACAGTTGCTCGAGGCGGTATGGAAGCGCGAGGGCATCGACTGCACCATCGGCGATTCCAACATCGTCGCCGTGGTGCGGCGCTATTTCCCCGAGCTGGTCGTGCGTTTCAATCTCGGCGACGAGGAATCCCTGTCCTGGCTGTTGCCCGCGGACAGCCCGGCGCTGCAGGCCGCCGCCGAGTCCTGGTTTGCCGAACGTCGGGCCGGCGGGGAGCTGGAGCGCCTGCTGGACAAGTACTACGGCTTCATCGAGAGTTTCGACTACGTGGACACGCGGGCCTTCGTGCGTCGTATCCGCACCGTGTTGCCGCGCTACCGGCCCCTGTTCGAGGCCGCGGGCAGGCGCCACGGTATCGACTGGCAACTGCTGGCGGCACAGGCCTACCAGGAGTCACACTGGAAACGCAACGCGCGCAGTCCCACCGGGGTGCGCGGCATCATGATGCTGACCCTGGTGACGGCACGCGAGGTGGGCGTGCAGAGCCGCCTCGATCCCGCGCAGAGCATCGAGGGCGCGGCGAAGTATCTCGCCCGCCTGCGCAAGCGCATCCCCGAGTCCGTGCGCGAGCCGGACCGCACCTGGTTCGCGCTGGCGGCCTACAACGTCGGCATGGGCCACCTGCGCGATGCGCGCCAGCTGGCCCGCGAACTGGGCCGCGATCCCGACTACTGGAGCGAACTCTCGCAGGTGCTGCCCCTGCTGGCGCAGCGCAAGTACTACCGCAGGCTGAAACACGGCTACGCGCGGGGTTACGAGCCGGTGCGTTACGTCAACCGCATCCGCGACTTCCACGACATCCTGCGCCGCAGCATCGACGGCGACAACCATGGCCCGGTTGAGGCGCGAAGCGACTGACGACGATCAGGGATTAACCACATAGGGCACAGAGAAGATCTTTCTTGATATGGGGCAGTCAGGTGGCACGCCGCAGTTCCTGAGGATTTCCAGAGGCAAGACCATTGGCCGCAGGGAGAAGGTGAGAACGCGCGTTCAAGAAGCCGACCTGGACCATGCCTGTGAGATAAATTTATCTCGTCTCCGTGTTCTCTGTGCCCTCTGTGGTTAGAAAAGCAAGATTCAGGATTTCCCGTAACGCCGCGCGACGTAGTCGCTCACCCGTTGCTGGAACTGCGCGGCGATGTCCTCGCCCTTGAGGGTGACGGTCTTCTCGCCGTCTTCGTACACCGGCGCCACCGGGCGCTCGCCGGTGCCGGGCAGGCTGATGCCGATGTCGGCGTGCCGGCTCTCTCCCGGGCCGTTGACCACGCAACCCATCACCGCCACCTTCATGGTCTCCACGCCGGGATAGCGCGTGCGCCAGGCGGGCATCTGCTCGCGCAGGAAGGCCTGGATGTCCCCCGCCAGTTGCTGGAAGAAGGTGCTGGTGGTGCGCCCGCAGCCGGGGCAGGCGATGACCGCCGGGGTGAAGCTGCGCAGCTCCAGCGCCTGGAGGATCTCCTGCGCCACGCGCACTTCCTGGCTGCGGTCGCCGCCCGGCTCGGGGGTCAGGGAAATACGGATGGTGTCGCCGATACCCTCCTGCAACAGCACCGACAGGGCGGCGGTGGAGGCGACGATGCCCTTGCTGCCCATGCCCGCCTCGGTGAGACCGAGGTGCAGGGGATAGTCGCACCGCGCGGCGAGGGTGCGATACACGGCGATGAGGTCCTGCACGCCGCTCATCTTGCACGACAGCACGATGTGATCGTGCGGCAGGCCGATGGCCTCGGCCTGGGCGGCGCTCTCCAGCGCCGAGGTCACCACCGCCTCGTGCATCAGGGCGACGCTGTCCAGCGGCTGGCGGCGTCGCGCGTTTTCGTCCATCAGGCGCGCCAGCACCTGCTGGTCGAGACTGCCCCAGTTGACGCCGATGCGCACCGGCCGGTCGTTGGCCGCGGCGATCTCGATCATGCGCGCGAACTGTTCGTCGCGCCGCTTGCCCTTGCCCACGTTGCCGGGATTGATGCGGTACTTGGCCAGCGCGCGGGCGCAGTCGGGATACTGCTCCAGCAGCTTGTGGCCGTTGAAATGGAAGTCCCCCACCAGCGGCACGCCGATGCCCATGTCGTCGAGGCGCGCGCGGATCTCGGCCACCCGCGCGGCGGCCTCGGCGCTGTTGACGGTGATTCGCACCAGCTCCGAGCCGGCGGCGGCCAGTTCCGCCACCTGCGCCGCGGTGGCGGCGGCATCGGCGGTGTCGGTATTGGTCATGGACTGCACCACCACCGGCGCGCCGCCGCCGAGGCGCACGGGGCCGATGCGCACGGCGGTGGTGTCGGCGGGCATGGTGGCTCGGGGCTGGTTCATCGCTTGTTCATGCAGGATGTGGGTCGGTGATCATACCATTTCGGGTCGCCCCGCATGGCACAATTCTGCGACCCCTGCCTGTACTCGGCGCGCCGGATCGCTTAGGCTTTGCGGGTTTTTTGCACCCCGGGGCGGGGTGCGCCGCAGCGGCATGAATTCACGAGGGGAGGGTAAGATGGGACGTAGACACGGGAAACGGCGCGAGGGGCCGACGCTGGCCGAGCAGGCGGATCGCCATGTCCTGTACCAGAAGTCGGTACAGGCCCCCGAGGCCGAGGTGGAGTTCTTCGACAAGGCCTACCGCGAGCTGCGCGACGGCAGGAAGGCCCTGCTCATGCGCGAGGATTTCTGTGGCACCGCCCTGCTCGCCACCACCTGGTGCCAGAGCGACCCGGAGCGCCGCGCCGTGGGCGCCGACATCTGCGCCGACACCCTCGCCTGGGGACGCGAGCACAACCTCGGGCCGGCCGGCGAGGAGGTGGCCCGCCGCGTGGAACTGGTGGAGGCCGACGTGCGCGAGGCCAACCTGCCGCTGGCCGACATCACCTGCGCGCTCAATTTCAGTTACTGCATCTTCAAGACTCGCGAGGAGCTGCGCGAATACTTCGAGGCGGCCCACCGCGGCCTGAAGTCCGACGGCCTCTTGATCCTCGATCTCTTCGGCGGCACCGAGTGCCAGGACGAACTGGAGGAAGAGACCGACATCGACGACGAGCCGGCCACCTACATCTGGGAACACGCCAGCTTCAACCCCATCAAGAACCACATCGTCTGCCACATCCACTTCGAGTTCGACGACGGCTCGCGCCTGGACAAGGCCTTCACCTACGACTGGCGCCTGTGGAGCATCCCCGAGGTCACCGAGCTGCTCGGCGAGGCCGGTTTCAGCAAGGTGCACGTGTACTGGGAGAAGTTCGAGAATACCGACGACGACGATGACGAGCTGGAGGGTACCGGCGAGTACTACCGCACCGAGGAAGTGGAGAACCAGGAATCCTGGATGAGCTATATCGTCGCGGAATACTGAAACCCTGGCGCACCGCGTCGCACCCCCTGTCAAATTCAGCTTTGTTGGAGAAAACGCCTATGAAATACCTGTGGCTACCGACCCTGTTCCTGCTCAGCGCAAACGCCTGGGCCTTCCAGCCTTCCGTGGAGATCATCGAGCGCTTCGACGACGTCCGCGTGGTGGCCTTCGTCAGCGAGGACGACCTGAAGGACTATCCCCTGTGGCAGCCGGCCAGCGGCACCCCGCCGCTGTCGGTGGGCGAGGCCATCGCCGCGGTGACACGCCAGCGCAGCGGTCATCGCCACACCATGGGCGAGGTGGAGGAGATCGAGCTGCGCAAGATCGCCGGGCGCAAGGATCACTGGCACTACCTGGTCAAACTGAAGGCGCGCGGCGCGCCGGGGCGGGGCATCGAGGTCTACGTGGTGCTCATGAACGGCAAGGTCATCCCCGCCATCATCGAACCCGAGGCACTCAAGTAGGCCGGTCCTCAGGCCTGTTTCAGCGCCGCCAGCGCGGCCTCGCGCGTCACCGGCGCGTAGGGCTCATGGCGCGTGCGGTCGTGGACCTGCATGCGGTAGGTGACGAAGTCCTGCTGCCGGTCGAAGTGCAGGAAGGGGTTGCCGGCCGCCTCCTCGGCCAGCGAGGACGTGCTCTGGACGGCGTAGTTGTGCCCTGGATGGATGACGGTCTGCGGCGGCAGCTCGGTCTTCAGCTTGCGCAGGGTGTCGTACATCTGGTTGGGATCGCCGCCGTGCAGGTCGCAGCGCCCGCAGCCGAAGACGAACAGGGTGTCGCCGGTGATGAGATCGCCACCCACGCGGTAGCAGGCCGAGCCGGGGGTATGGCCGGGGGTGTGCAGTACCTGGATCTCGGTGTTGCCGAGGGCGATGGTGTCGCCGCCGTGGTGCAGGCGGGGCATGTCCAGTTCCTGTCCCCAGAACTGCGCCTCGGGTTTGAGCAGGTGCAGCTCGGCGTCCACCTCGCCCAGCAGCTCCCGCAGGCCGTTGATGTGGTCGTGGTGGCTGTGGGTGAGCAGCACGTCGGTGATGGTCATGTCCCGCTCGCGGGCGCGCCGCAGGATCGCCGGCACGTCCCAGGCTGGGTCCACCACCGCGGCGCGGCCGCTGGCCGTGTCCCGGATGAGGTAGATGAAGTTCTCCATCGGCCCCAGCTCCAGGGCCTCGATGATCCAGCCGGTGTCGGTACTCATGTTGCCTGCCTTTCTTCCTGTCGCGTGGCTGCCGCCGCTGGTCCCGGGAAAGGGTGCGTTCGGCGGCGCGAGCCTCTATTATAAGCCGTCCTGCCGGCATTGCCCCTAATGCCCGGGCCGGCAGGGCCGATAAGAACAACAGGTTCAACGACATTCACCGGAACACCATGGGCCTTTTCGGAAGACACTCGACAGCCGTCCGTCGCCGCCTGCCGGCGGTGCTGCTGCTCGTTCTGCTGCCGGCCCTGCAGGCCACGGCGGCGGTGTACGTCTATCGCCTGCCGGACGGCACGCACCTCATCACCGACCGCCGCTACCGCGACGAGGCCCATGTCCTCGTGCGCGTCATTGGCAAGGCCGGCGAGGCCGGGCGCTACGCCTCGCCGAGGTACAAGTCCCGCCGCCACGAGACCCTGGCGCGCTACGACGCCCTCATCAAGGAGGCCGCCGCCCGCCACGGCGTGGACGCCGCGCTGGTCAAGGCCATCGTCCACACCGAGTCCTATTTCGATCCCGAGGCGCGCTCGCGCGCGGGGGCCAGGGGGCTGATGCAACTCATGCCCAAAACCGCCGCGCGCTACGGCGTGAAGGACATCACCGACCCGGCGCAGAACATCGAGGCGGGGGTGCGCCACCTCAAGTACCTGCTGAAACGCTATCCCCAGCGCCTCGCCTGGGCCATCGCCGCCTACAATGCCGGCGAGCGGGCGGTGGAGACCTACGAGGGCATCCCCCCCTATACCGAGACCCGCCGCTACGTGCGCAAGGTCATGGACTTCCACGCCTACTACCGCACCTGGTTCTGAGCCCCGCCTCTCGCTACCGTATCGGGCCAGGGATCAAAACTCTGATCACCGGGCCTTGCCGCCGAACTGGAAAAGACGGTCCCCTCGCCCCCCGATACTCTCCTGGGCGGGGATCCGATCCTCAGCCCTCAATCCCCGCACCGGCCCGCAGGCAGCCACAGACCGAAGTGGGCGCTGATGGCCTCGCTGTTGCTGTAGAGCATGAAATGCCCGCACATGGTGGATTCTCCCCCCTCGATGCAGTCGGTTCGGGGGACCATTATGACCCAGCCCATGGCGCCGCGTACCGTTCCGATGCCCGATCGCAGGTGTTAGGATGCAGGTCGATACGGATACGCCCGGAGCGCGCGGGATCGCCCGTTTCCAGCTGGTTCCGGCCCCTGGCGTGACGGTTAACAAAAGGAGTATCGCCATCCATGGCCCTCAAGAAGTCCGAACTCTATTCCTCACTCTGGCAGTCCTGCGACGAGCTGCGCGGCGGGATGGATGCCTCCCAGTACAAGGATTACGTCCTCACCCTGCTGTTTCTCAAATACATTTCCGACAAATACGCCGGGGATCCCAAGGCCCTCATCGTGGTGCCCGAGGGCGGATCCTTCGACGACATGGTGCGTCTCAAGGGCGACAAGGAGATCGGCGACAGGATCAACAAGATCATCGGCCGCCTGGCGGAAGAGAATGATCTGAAGGGCGTCATCGACGTCGCCGATTTCAACGACGAGGACAAGCTCGGCAAGGGCAAGGAGATGGTGGACCGGCTCTCCAAGCTCATCAGTATCTTCGAAACCATCGATCTGCGCGCCAACCGCGCCGACGGCGACGATCTGCTGGGCGACGCCTACGAATACCTCATGCGCCACTTCGCCACCGAGTCGGGCAAGAGCAAGGGGCAGTTCTACACCCCGGCGGAAGTTTCGCGGATACTGGCCAGGGTCATCGGTGTCGGCAAGGATACCCGCCAGGACCAGTCGGTCTACGACCCCACCTGCGGCTCCGGCTCCCTGCTGCTCAAGGTCGCCCACGAGGCTCCGCGCGGCCTGTCCATCTTCGGCCAGGAAATGGACAATGCCACCGCCGCCCTGGCGCGCATGAACATGATCCTGCACGACGCCCCCACCGCCGAGATCTGGCAGGGCAACACCCTGGCCGACCCCCACTGGAAGGCCTCAAGGGATCAAGGCGACGGCAGCCTCAAGACCTTCGATTTCGCCGTGGCCAATCCGCCGTTTTCCTTCAAGGCCTGGAGCAACGGCCTCGACCCCGAGCACGACCCCTGGGGCCGCTTCGAATACGGCATCCCGCCGGCCAAGAACGGCGACTACGCCTTCCTGCTGCACATCCTCAAGTCACTCAAGAGCACCGGCAAGGGCGCGGTCATCCTGCCCCACGGCGTGCTGTTCCGGGGCGGCGCCGAGGCCAACATTCGCCGCAACCTGGTCCGGCGCGGCTTCATCCGGGGCATCATCGGCCTGCCCGCCAACCTGTTCTACGGCACCGGCATCCCCGCCTGCATCCTCGTCATCGACAAGGAACATGCCGCCGAAAATGCCGACCCCGAACATGGCGGCATCTTCATGATCGACGCCTCAAAGGGTTTCATGAAGGACGGCAACAAGAACCGCCTGCGCGAGCGCGACATTCACAAGATCGTCGATGTCTTCACAACCCAAAAAGAACTGCCGCGCTATGCCCGCTTCGTGCCCCTGCGCGAAATCGAGGCCAACGACTACAACCTCAACATCCCGCGCTACATCGATTCCAGCGAGCCGGAAGACCTGCACGACCTCGACGCACACCTCAATGGCGGTATCCCCGAGCGCGACATCGACGCCCTGCAGGACTACTGGCAGGTCTTCCCGACCCTGCGCCAGAGGCTTTTCACCCCTCTCCCTCAGGAAGTGGACCCAAGCACTAACTCCCCTCTCCCTCAGGGAGAGGGGCCGGGGGTGAGGGGATCATCCCGCCCCGGCTACGTCTTCCCCGCCGTCAAACCAACCGAGGTCAAGAAAACCATCCTCGACCACCCCGAGTTCGCCGCCTTCCGCGACCTCATCCTCGAACGCTTCCAGGCCTGGCGCGATACACACCGGCCCGGCCTCATGGGCCTGAATGACGACACCGAGCCCAGGGCGCTGATCCACGAACTGTCCGAGGCCCTGCTCGAACGGTTCGAAGGCGCGCCCCTCATCGACCCCTACGCCGTCTACCAGCACCTCATGGACTACTGGGCCGAGACCATGCAGGACGACGTCTACGCCATCGTGCAGGACGGCTGGCAGGCCGCCGCCAGACCCCGCGAGCTGGTGGCCGAGAAGGGCCAGAAGCACAAGGAGACCCCGGACCTCACCATCGGCCGCAAGAAATACAAAACCGATCTTATTCCGCCAGACCTCATCGTCGCCCGCTACTTCGCCAAGGAGCAAAAGCACATCGACCAGCTCCAGGCCGAGGCCGACGCCGCCGCGCAGGAACTGGAGAGCTTCGTCGAGGAACATTCGGGCGAGGACGGCCTGCTGGAAGAGGCCAAAACCGACAAGGGCAAGATCACCAGGGCCAGCCTCAAGGCCCGCATCAGTGAGATCAAAAAGAGCACCGTCATTCCCGCGGAGGCGGGAATCCAGGAAGAACTGGACGCCCTGCAACAGTGCCAGAAACTGATCGACGCCGAGGCCGCCGCCAACAAGAAGCTGAAGGAAGCCATCAAGGCCCGCGACGAGGCCGTGTTCAGGCACTACGCCAAACTCACCGAGGCCGAGATCAAGGAACTGGTGGTGGACGACAAATGGATCACCGCCCTGGAGCAGGACGTACAGGGCGAGATCGAGCGCGTCACCCAGCAGCTCGCCACCCGCATCAGGGAGCTGGAAGAACGCTACGCCGAACCGCTGCCGGAGATCATGGAGGAAGTGGAGACCCTGCAGTCGAAGGTGGACGAACACCTGTGCCGGATGGGGTTCGCTTTAATGGATAATTGATAATGGATAATTGACAATGGATGGTGGACAGGGAAGTCGAAAAGGGAGCGTGGTTCGAGACAAGTCGTTTGCCTTTGCGGTGCGTGTGGTGCGTTTGTGCCAGCACGTACAGCAGGAAAAACGTGAATATGTACTGAGCAAGCAGTTGTTGCGCAGTGGCAAGGCGATTGGCGCTTTGATTCGGGAGGCGGATCAGGCTGAAAGCCGGGCCGATTTTGTGCATAAGATGTCGATTGCGCTCAAGGAAGCTAATGAATCGGAGTACTGGATTCAGTTGCTCAATAAAACCGGTTATATCGACGTCAAGGGCGCGGAGTCCATTGGTGCGGATTTGACGGAGATACTGAAGCTGTTGGTGGCGATTGTGAAGAAGAACAGAGAGATAATGGGTAATGGGTAATTGACAATGGATAATGGACAATGCCGCGAAATCTCTGCTGATTATCAATTATCCATTGATCATTCTCCATTGGATGAAGTGCCGCCG
>JALTLF010000034.1:0-4381 GCA_027005735.1 Chromatiales bacterium
TAGTCCCCTGCCTGGCCGATCTCGATGAGGTCGGCGAGGATCTCGGCAAAGTCCTCCGAGTAACCCTGCCCGCTGCTGACGCCGCCGACGCTGATGCCGTACAGGAAACCCTGGCACCACTCGCCAAGGCAGCGCAGGCGCCAGGCGATTTCCTCGTCGTCGTCGGGCAGCAGCAGCTGGAAGGCCAGCATGGCCTCGTCGAGGTCCGCGCGGATGCGCTGGTGCAGGCGAACCAGTTCCCCGGCGAGACGTTGTTCCGCCTCCGGGGCCAGTTCCTGCACCACCAGTTGCGGCAGGAATTCCGCCGGACGGAACGGCGTGCCGGTGCAGGCATGGCCGGCGAGCATGCCGTGACACTCCGCGGCGTCCATCACGCTGCCGAGATCCATGAGGAGGGACTGGAGCTGGTCGAAGTCCACGTTCAGTTCGTTCATCACTGCCTGCCTGTTCACCGCCCGCGCAGCGGGACGCGCATTTTACCACAGCCCCCGGGCCCACCCCGGCGGCGCGTGGCCAGCCCTGGCGCCGCGGGGGTCCGCGGCCGTTGACCCCATCTCGGGCCGGCTCTATAGTGATTGGCAACAAGAATCGAGGGCGGACCTGCTGTCGTATGGAAGAATCTGACCTGAAAAAGCTCGAAGAGCGGGTGGACGAGCTGATCGAGGCCGTGACCCGGCTGAAGACGGAGAACCAGTCCCTGCGCCAGGACAAGACCTCGCTGGAGGCCGAGCGCAACAAGTTGCTGAAGAACACCGAACTGGCCCGCAGCCGCGTGGAGGCCATGATCGAAAGACTGAGGGCGATGGAAGATGGCGAATAAAGGGCCCCAGACCAGCGTTTCCGTCAATATCCTCGACAAGGAATATCTCGTCGGCTGCGACGAAGACGAGCAGGAGGCCCTGCTCGCCTCGGCCCGCTACCTGGACAAAACCATGCGCGAGATAAGGGATAGCGGCAAGGTGGTGGGCGCCGACCGCATCGCCGTGATGGCGGCCCTGAACATCGCCCACGAGCTGCTCTCCCAGGACGGCGCGAAGGGGAGCGCGGCCGGCGGCATGATGGAAAACTACAGCAAGCGCCTGAAGCGCCTGCAGGAAAAGATCGAACATGCCCTGTTCAACAGCCAGCAACTGGAAATTTGATTCGGATCAGACAAGGGGGCATCCGACGGGTTACAATAGGCTTGCCTGCCCTGTTTGTGAGCTGACCGGGGATATTTCTTGAGCCTTAATGCATTTCCCCGGGGGCAATAAAGCGTTGTGGTGTGCATGTCCGTCACGCAACGGAAAGCCTGAAACAGCGTGGTTTGCGCCCACTTGAGCCTCAGGTTCAAGAACAAAGGTCACCACGGCAGCGGCGGGCACTTTCCCTCCCCCCCTTTTTTTTCCATGTCACACAGCCACCTCAGCGAAGCCCACGCATGACCGACGCCAGCACCCTGCGCCAGCAGATGCGCGCCGCCCGGCGCCGCCTGTCGCCACGGGAGCGCGAGGCCGCCACGGCCCTGTTCACCGAGCACGTCGCCCGCAGCCGACCCTTTCGCCATGCCCGGGCGGTGGCCTTCTACCTCCCCAACGACGGCGAGATGGATCTGCGCCCGCTGATGCAACTGGCCTGGCGGGCCGGCAAGCAGTGCTTCCTGCCGGTGGTGGGCATGCCCTGGGAACACCGCCTGTGGTTCATGCCCTGGGAGCCGGGCGTCCCCCTGTCTCCCAACCGTTTCGGGATCCCCGAGCCACCCCTGCAACGCCACATCCGCTGGTACCGCGCCTTCACCCTCGACCTCGCCCTGGTGCCGCTGGTGGCCTTCGACCCCCACGGCAACCGCCTGGGCATGGGCGGCGGCTACTACGACCGCAGCTTCGCCTACCTGCGCCATCGCCGCCGCTGGCGCCATCCCTGTCTCATGGGCGCAGCCTACGGCTTTCAGGAAGTGGCGGGCCTGCCGACCCGTCCCTGGGACGTGCCCCTGGACGCAGTGGCCACCGAGGACGGCGTGCGCGTGTTCGACAGGTAGAGAGAAACGGAGACACGGGGACAGACCCCGTTTTTGGAAAAATGGGGTCTGTCCCCAAAAAAAGCCCCTTTTCCTTGTCAAAAAAAAGCCGGCGGTTGCCGGCTTACTGCTATTGCATAGTCTGACTCAAGGCCAGGTTTTTATTGTTGTGTCAGGTGGATCGCCTCTTCCCGCGGATGATAGAGCTGCTGGGTGAAGCCCGTCACCAGAATGCTCAGACCAAGCAGTACGGCAAGGACGAACAACAGGTCAGGTCGACGTCGGCGTCTCCGCATTTTCTCCCCCTCTTCTTTATTTCGCTGTTTTTTCTTATACACTCCGGGTCTCGGCCCGGTGTTTCCTCCCCCCGGCAAGCAAGCTTGCAGAAAACAGGGCGAATATATATATAGTGAACCGACAAAATTGGCAAGCATTTTGTGATGGAATTCGCAAAAAAATTGCTGTAAAAACAGAATATTAGCGAATAATAAACTACTGGTGGGCCACCGCCCGCCACCACGAGGACCCCTGCCCATGGCCTACTGGCTGATGAAATCCGAACCCGACGTCTATGGCATCGACGATCTCGCCGCCGCGCCCGGCAAGACCGACCACTGGGACGGCGTGCGCAACTACCAGGCGCGCAACTTCATGCGCGACCAGATGAAAAAGGGCGACAAGGTGTTCTTCTACCACTCCAACTGCAAGGAACCGGGCATCGTCGGCATCGCGCGCGTGGTGCGCGAGGGCTATCCCGACCATACCGCCTTCGATCCGAAGGAAAAGTACTACGATCCCAAGAGTGATCCGGACAAGCCGCGCTGGTACA
Organism: Chromatiales bacterium; assembly: GCA_027005735.1. GTDB lineage: Bacteria > Pseudomonadota > Gammaproteobacteria > CAMYNG01 > CAMYNG01 > HyVt-448. The sequence goes on from JALTLF010000034.1 coordinate 2,826, forward strand.
TGGTGGACATCAAGTTCGAGCGCAAATTCAGGCACCCCGTCACCCTCGAAACGCTCAAGAAACACGAAAAGCTCGCCGACATGCCCCTTCTGCGCCGCGGCAACCGCCTCTCGGTCATGCCGGTGGATGAAAAAGCGTGGAACTACATCCTCGAGCTGGCAAAAAAGGGCTGAACAGGTTTTCTGACAGGCGCAGCACGCCAGAAAAATTGCAAATTGCAATTTTTGCGCGGTTCCATTGCCCGCCCACGCCCTGATCTCGCCTGCCGTGGTGGCGCGCCGACACCGACGCAAGCTAAAAACCCGCCGCGCGCCACCGGTTGTGCGAGTCGGGCGCCTGTGCATGGCCCGCGCGACCGCCATGTGGGCGACGGCAAACCGCAAACACGTTCCTCGACACCTGTCCTCGACCCGTTGAAGGCGAGCAGCAGGCGATCTTTACGCCGGCGGCGCCGTGATCGCCATCGCGCGTTGACCGTCTGGGACGCAATCGGCGAACAAGGAGGCCGACTCCAACCCCTCCGGCACCATGCAGGCGCCATGGCGAGCCGCTTTTGCGTCTGCACGGCGCATGCAAACGGGTTTTGATCCCCGCGCGTGGCGGGTTCGACGCACTGCACCGGTGAAAAATCCCGCCCATGGGACGTGATAGGGCATCCGACACACAAAATTTACACAACAGGCCACGCCTGAGGGCAAAACAAGACCAAAAATCGTGTTCACAGCGCAGGAGAAGCGTTCCTGTGCGCGTTTTTTTCGACGATCTCAGGTACTACGACGCAACATAACGCGAAAAATCGCGCCCACAATGCGTGAGAGCGCCCCGATCACAAAATATTTTGCCTGTTCGCAAGTTTGCACTGCCATAACAGCGCCAATCATGCCCCCACGCGCCTCCAAAACACCGTCACAGGAGAAAATTTCGCCACCATGACCGCGATCACCGACGCATTTGCAGCGCCACAGGCATGCATCCGGGCGATCACGGCGGCATCAAAGTAAATTTTTCTCGCGTCACGGTCGATACCCGTGTCCATGCGGGCGTCTTTTTGCCGGGAGAACACCTTGCGAGGCAAAATTTTTCCGCGCGAAGCGATGATCGGCGCATCACGGGCGCAAAAATGCGGCACGCCGGTGGATACAGACAGGAATTTCATGCTCACGCACCGCGATCATGCGCCAGACGGGAACGATCCGCCGCCGAAGAACACGATTTTGATTTCAAAAACGAAATCAAAAGCCCTTTCGCGGTAAAAATTGGCACTGTCATGGCAGTCGGAAAGCATGCGGAGAGATTTTTTAACGATAACAGCGTGCTGCAAACGCAATTTAACCGCACTTACTAGCATTTTTATTCAACTTGGCTATACTCTGCGAAAGTTCAATGCTCAACCTGGAGGTTTGCACTATGGCGACCAAGAAGAAAGCGAAGAAAAAGACCGCTGCCAAGAAGAAGGCAGCGAAAAAGAAGGTAGCAAAGAAGCGCGTGGCTAAGAAGAAAGTAGCCAAGAAGAAGGCGAAGAAGAAAGCTACCAGGAAAAAGGCCACCAAGAAGAA
>JALTLF010000034.1:4481-7256 GCA_027005735.1 Chromatiales bacterium
CCAAGAAGAAAGTAGCCAAGAAAAAGGCGAAAAAGAAGGCCAAGAAGAAGGTAGCCAAGAAAAAGGCGAAGAAAAAGGCCAAGAAGAAGGTAGCCAAGAAAAAGGCGAAGAAAAAGGCCAAGAAGAAGGTAGCCAAGAAAAAGGCGAAGAAAAAGGCCAAGAAGAAGGTAGCCAGGAAAAAGGCGAAAAAGAAGGCCAAAAAGAAGGTAGCCAGGAAAAAGACCGCCAAGAAGAAGGCGCGTCGCCGGAAGAAGTAAGCCGGCTACTGGCCAAGGGAGCAATCCCGGAGAAAGGCCCGCGAAAGCGGGCCTTTTTCTTTGCCCCGCCATCCGGCCGACGCCGCCTTGCGGCCACAAGGCCCCGAAATAACGGTCCCCCCGCCCTCAGGGCGGGGGGCGGGGATCAAAATCCTCGGCCCTCACCCCTCGCTCCTGCTCTTACAGAAACAACCGGTACGCGGGGTTGTCCGACTCGTCCCACCAGGGGTAGCCGATGTCGTCCAGCGAGCGGAAGAGATCGGGCTTCTCGGCCTCCGGCACCTGGATCCCCACCAGCACCCGGCCATAGGCCGCGCCGTGGTTGCGGTAGTGGAACAGGCTGATATTCCAGCGCCCGCCGAGGCGGGTCAGAAAGCGCAGCAGGGCGCCGGGGCGCTCGGGAAACTCGAAGCGCAGCAGGCGCTCGTCGCTCACCCCCGGCGCGCGGCCACCCACCATGTAGCGGATGTGGGTCTTGGCCATCTCGTTGTCGGTCATGTCGAGCACCGGGATCTGCCGTTCCGCCAGCAAGGCCAGCACTTCCTCGCGGGCGCTGTCGCTGTTGGCGAGCTTGAGGCCCACGAAGACATGGGCCTCGGCGGGGCCGGCATAACGGTAATTGAACTCGGTGATGCCGCGCTGCCCCAGCGCCTCGCAGAAGGCGCGGAAACTGCCCGGCCGCTCGGGAATGGTGGCCGCGAGCAGGACCTCGCGGCGCTCGCCCAGCTCGGCGCGCTCGGCCACGTGGCGCAGGCGGTCGAAATTCATGTTGGCGCCGCTGTCGATGGCCACCAGCACCTGCTCACGGCAGCCCTCCCGTTCCACGTACTTCTTCAGCCCCGCCACCGCCAGCGCCCCGGCGGGTTCGGCAATGGTGCGCGTATCGTCGAAGATGTCCTTGATGGCGGCGCAGATCTCGTCGGTGCTGGCGAGGATCACCTCGTCCACGTAGCGGCGCGCCAGTTCGAAGGGGTATTCCCCCACCTGGCGCACGGCCACGCCGTCGGCGAAGATCCCCACCTGCTCCAGTTCCACCCGCTCGCCCGCCGCCAGCGCGGCGTGCAGGCAGGCGGCATCCTCGGGCTCCACGCCAATCACGCGGATGTCGGGACGCTGCGCCTTGATCCAGATGCTGATCCCGGCGATGAGGCCGCCACCGCCCACGGGCACGAAGACCGCGTCGAGGGGCCCCGGGTGCTGGTGCAGCAGTTCCACCGCCACCGTGCCCTGCCCGGCGATGACATCCGGATCGTCGTAGGGATGGATGAAGCTCATGCCCCGCTCGGCCTCCAGCTCGTGGGCATGGGCCAGGGCGTCGTCGTAGGTATTGCCGGTGAGCACCACCTCGGCGCCCAGCTCGCGCACCGAGTCCACCTTGATGTCCGGCGTGGTACGGGGCATGACGATGACCGCGCGCAGGCCGAGGCGCCGGGCCGCCAGCGCCACGCCCTGGGCATGGTTGCCCGCCGAGGCGGCGATGACGCCGTGCGCGCGCTGTGCCTCGTCGAGGCCGACGATCTTGTTGTAGGCGCCGCGCAACTTGAAAGAGAAGACCTGCTGCATGTCCTCGCGCTTGAGCAACACGCGGTTGCCCAGACGCCGCGACAGGCCGGCGGCCGGCTCCAGCGGGGTCTCCACCGCCACGTCATAGACCCGCGCCTCGCGGATCCGCTTTAGGTAGTCTTCCTGCATCAAAAATCGGGCAAGCCGGCCTTTTTCGGGGACTGGATGATGCAGGGTAATGCCTAATATAATGGGCGGTCAACGCCGCGTGGGCGTACCACTCATCCTGGCGCCTTCGCCGCGAAGCGGGGACGCCCACAAACGGGGGAAAACACATGACCCAGGACGAACTCAAGCAGGCGGTGGCAAAGAAGGCCATCGAATACGTGCCCGCCGGCACCATCGTCGGCGTCGGCACCGGCTCCACCGCCAACTACTTCATCGACGAACTGGCCAAGATCAAGCACAAGATCGAGGGCACCGTGGCCAGCTCCGAGGCCTCGGCGGAACGCCTGCGCGGCCACGGCATCGAGGTCATGGATCTCAACAGCGTTGGCAACATCGAGGTCTACGTGGACGGCGCCGACGAATCCACCCGCCACCTGCACCTGGTGAAAGGCGGCGGCGGCGCACTGACGCGCGAGAAGATCGTCGCCGCGGCCTCGAAGACCTTCGTCTGCATCGCCGACGAATCCAAGCTCGTCGGCCGCCTGGGCGCCTTCCCCCTGCCCATCGAGGTCATCCCCATGGCGCGCAGCTACGTGGCGCGACAGCTGGTCAAGCTGGGCGGCGAACCCGTGCTGCGCGAAGGCTTCACCACCGACAACGGCAACGTCATCCTCGACGTGCACAATCTCGACATCATGGACCCGGTGGAACTGGAAACCCAACTCGACCACATCGTCGGCACCGTCACCAACGGCCTCTTCGCCCGCCGCCCGGCGGATGTCCTCCTGCTCGGCACCAGCAAGGGCGTGGAAGTGCTGGAGTAAAGACAGGGGCGAGGGTTGGGGAT
>JALTLF010000035.1 GCA_027005735.1 Chromatiales bacterium
AATAAAAAACCCGCGACAGGCGGGTGCCTGCCGCGGGAGGGTCTCAGGAGGGGAGAGACCGTTTAGCGGTGTCAGGCCTGCAGCAGCAGGGCCAGTTCTTCGAAATTCACGTGTTCCAGCAACTGGGAGTCGTTGGCCGAGGCCTGGTCCTCGGGGGCCATCTGCGCGATGACGTCTTCCATGCTCAGTTCCTCGACTTCATAGGTAGGCAATTGGATGTTCATGGTGATTCCCCCGTGTATTTAGGAGCTTATATAGCTGTTCCTAGAAAAAATATCAAGTAAATGGGCTAACTTGTTGATATTTAGTTATCGAGCGGCTATATATACGCAGAGGGCCTCGCCCGTGGCGGTGCGGAAGCGGCGGAAAATGCCCCTGAAAGGCCGTGCCCGGCGGGATCTGGTGGGATCTGGCAGGAGTTGGCGGGATTTCTGGTGGGGCTGGTGGCCGTTACGGGCTAGCCGGGTGGCGCGGCGGACAGGCGCCGGTGGACCCGGCTGCTGGACCCGGCAGGGAGCCTCGCGGGCCGCGGCGGTGTGACAGGAAGATGTGGCCCCTCAGGCGGTGCCGGGGCGGGTTGCCGGGGATTTCCGGGTTTTCCGGGGATTTTTCCGGTGGACAGGGGCTTCGTCCGTGTCCTCAGGGCTGGTGATGAGCGCGGTTGACGCGCACGCGTTCCAGTTGCTGGCGGATATGCTCGGTTCGACCGACCTGGTTGCCCAGGTAGTAGCCAAAGGCGAAAAAGGCGAGCCCCAGTGACAGGGCATAGACGAACGTGATCATATCCGGAACCTCCAGGCAGCGGCTGCGTCATGTCTGATACCTGTTTATCGTCACTGGCGGGGATTTTTTAAAGGGCGGGCGGGCCGGATTGTGAACCCCGTCGGCCCGGGCCGGCGAAACTGTGAACCGGGCGGCGAAACGGCCCGACCCAGCCGGGACGGTACCCCCAACGGCGGCCCGGCGCGTTGGAGGCACTAACACCAATGGATCATGGCGGCCGCCCTCCGCCGGGACGCTATCGAAGACAGGGGCACGATGTTTGAATGATGGTTGAGGTATGTCGCTAAACCGCAGAAAACTGGCCGATCAGACCCTGCGCTACATGGGGACGGGCGGTATCAGCCGCGAAAACCGCCACGCCGGCTTCCGGCCCGCCTACCGTGACCGCCGCAGCGGCCAGGTCTATCTCTCATGCTACGCCGACGGCCGCCCGGCCCCGGTACATGTCCTCGACGGTCTCCCCGAGGCGCTGGTGGTCCAGCGCAGCGCCGCGGGCCACGTCATGGCAGTGGCCCAGTGGGTGGAGGCCGGATTCGTGCGCGCGGGGCGCTTCTATACCCGCGAGGAAGCGGTTCGCTGCCTGCAGGCCGAGGACGCGGCGCTGGGTCGGGAATCGGGCCTGGCGCCGGCCTGAAGCGGGCACGGCGCGCGGACGGGCCGGTGGCGCGTCGTCACGGCCGCAGCAGGTTGCCCGCCACCATCACGGGCGTGGGGCTCGATGCGGGGTTCGCCGCCAGCGGCCTGGCGCTGATGGGCGGCATGCGCTCCAGCAGGGGCGTGGGCACGCGCCCCAGCCGGTCTTCGTAGATGATGGTGTAAGTGAGCACTCGCTTGAGGTAGTCGCGGGTCTCGTCGAAGGGCACCGTCTCGATCCACACGTCCGCCGCCAGGCTGCCGTTCTCCGGCAGCCAGCTCCTCACCCGGCGTCCGCCGGCATTGTAGGCCGCCGTGGCCAGCACCTTGTTGCCGTTGAAACGGTCCTTCACCCGCCTGAGGTAGCCCACCCCGAGGCGCACGTTGGTGCGCGCGTTGAGCAGATCGCCCATGCCGCGCCAGCGCATGCGCAGGGAGCGGGCCAGGCGGCGGGCGGTGCGCGGCAGGAGCTGCATCAGGCCCAGGGCGCCGGCATGGGAGCGGGCGTCCTCGGTGAAGGCGCTCTCCTGGCGAATGATGGCGAAGGCCCAGGCCGGGTCCACCTTGTGGCGTTTCGCCTGGCGCAGCACCAGCTCGCGGTGGGCCAGCGGGAAGCGCCGCTCCAGGTCGTCCCAGTACCGCGCCTGGCCGAAGGTGGCGATGGCGCGGTCGTGCCAGCCCCACTGGTCGGCGAGCTGGGCGGCGCGCAGCAACTGTTCGCGATCCATGCGCGCGGTGACCTCGCGCCATTCGCGCCGCGCATCGACGATCTGGCCGACGAAGTACAGTTCGCGGGCGCGCAGGATGGCGGGATCCGTCAGCAGGCCGGCGAGTTCGTCCTCGCTGAAGCTCAGCGGCTGGCTGCGGAACTGGTAGGGCAGGCCGGCGCGATCGGCGGACAGGAAACCGTAGTAACTGCGGTCGTGCACGTTGATGAGGAATACCGAGCGGGCCTCCTCCAGACGCCCCATGGCCTCCAGCGCCCGGCCGCGCCAGTAGCGCCAGCGTTCGGTCTGCTGCGCCTCGCGCGGCAGGCGATCCAGCCAGGCCAGCGCGGTCTCCCAGTCGGCGTCCCGCAGGGCGGAGACGATGTACCACTCGTGCACGTCGGCGTCGGCGTCCGCCAGCGACAGGGTGCGCAGCCACTGCCGGGCGTCGGGGGCGTCACTGCGCAACAGGCGCAGGGCGAGGTGGCGCTCGATGCGCTGGCGTTCCACGTCGGTGAAGGCATAGCGCTCACGCCAGCGCTGCCAGCGGCGCGCGGCCTCGCTGACATCGCGGCGCGCCAGGCGCACCAGGCTGTCCACGCGGATCCAGCGCGCCACCTCCAGGTCACGCGGGATGCGCGGATCGTTGAATTCCAGTTGCGGGTTGCGCCGCGCCTTGCGCCACAGGGTCAGCCAGTGGCGCTGGGATTTCGGCAGATACTTCGCCAGGTGGCGGGCGAGGCGCACGCGGTTGGCGCGCATGGCCAGGTGGATGCGCTTCCACACCAGCGCATCGGGCATCTTGCCGGAGCGGTGCCAGGCGCGGATCAGCGGGTCGCAGGCGCGCGGCAGGGACTTGGGCGTGGGCCACAGTTCGGCCATGACCTCGAAGGCGCGTTCCTTCTGCCCGGTCTTGTAGAGGGCGCGGCCGTAGTAGCAGCCGAGCAGGCGGTCCTCGCCCGGGGCGTAGTGGGCAAGGAAGGTCTTCCACTTGCCGCGCCGCGCCAGGGTCCGCAGCCAGCGGCTGTGCAGGCGTGCCGCCAGCGGGGTGTCGGGATAGTGTTGCAGGAAGGCGAGCACTTCTTCCTTGCGCGCGCGGGCCAGGCGGCGGTCCAGTTCGCTGTAGACCAGGTAGGGGTAGAGGGGGTAGTCGCGCAGGCGCCGGGCGAGGCGGCGGAATTGCTTCATCTGGCCGCGGCGCAGGGCCTCGCGGGCATCGGGATAGAGCTTGCGCTGCTTGACCAGTGTCGCGCCGTCCACCGTGGCGGCGGCGGGCCAGGGCAGGGTGAGCACGAGCAGGCAGGCGACCACCAGCAGGGCGCATGACGCGCGCGGGCACGCCCCCCGGAGGCCGGGCCGGACCGCGCCGGCATACGCTCGCAGGTGGACGGCCCTGTTGTTTTCCGTTATCGACATCACCATCTGCATCCTTCCCGGCCCGTCGCCCGTGCCGGCGGCAGGCCGGTGGCGGGCGCGGGGGCGCTGTCTCACTATATAACAATAGGTAGGAAATCGGCCAACGGCGCGGGAAGTTGACGTCGGGAACGTGATTTTGGTCAAAAATCACCCAATTCGGCCTGGGCGGGCCGCTTCCCCGGCCCGGCAGCGCCCGCGCCGGCCGGGTGGTGTAGAATAGGCCGCTCGCGGCCGCCCGCCGGGGTCGCGCCGAGTGTCTTGATGGAGTCCTTATGAGCGAGAAGTTGAACAAGTACAGCGCCCACATCACCCAGCCGAAGTCACAGGGGGCCTCCCAGGCCATGCTCTATGGCACCGGCATGTCCGACGAGGATCTGGACAAGGCCGAGGTGGGGATCAGCAGCGTGTGGTGGGAAGGCAATACCTGCAACATGCACCTCAACGACCTGGCCGCCGAGGTGAAGAAGGGCGTCGCCGATGCGGGCATGGTGGGCCTGCGTTTCAACACCATCGGCGTCAGCGACGGCATCTCCATGGGCACCGACGGCATGAGCTATTCCCTCCAGTCCCGCGACATCATCGCCGACTCCATCGAGACCGTGATGTGCGCCCAGTGGTACGACGCCAACATTTCCATCCCCGGCTGCGACAAGAACATGCCCGGCGTGATCATGGCCATGGCGCGCGTCAACCGTCCCGCGCTGATGGTCTATGGCGGCACCATTCGCCCCGGCCACTGGAAGAACCGCACCCTCGACATCGTTTCCGCCTTCCAGAGCTACGGCGAGTTCATCGCCGGCAAGATCGACGAAGAGGAGCGCCGCGAGATCGTGCGCCACGCCTGTCCCGGCGCCGGCGCCTGCGGCGGCATGTACACCGCCAACACCATGGCCTCGGCCATCGAGGCCATGGGCATGAGTCTGCCCTACAGTTCCTCCACCCCCGCCGAGGATCCCGGCAAGCTGGCGGAGTGCCACGGTGCCGGCGCCGCCATCCGCAATCTGCTCAAGCATGACATCCGGCCACGCGACATCATGACCCGCGATGCCTTCGAGAATGCCATGGTGGTGGTCATGGCGCTGGGCGGTTCCACCAACGCGGTGCTGCATCTCATCGCCATGGCGCGCGCCGTGGACATCCCGCTGGGTCTCGACGACTTCCAGGCGGTGTCGGATCGTATTCCCTTCATCGCCGATCTCAAGCCCAGCGGCCGCTACGTGATGGAAGACGTGCACCGCATCGGCGGTATCCCGGCGGTGATGAAATACCTGCTGGCCCATGACCTGCTCAAGGGTGATTGCCTGACCGTCACCGGCAGGACGCTCGCCGAGAACCTCGCCGAGGTGCCGGAGCTGGAAAAGGACCAGCAGGTGATCCTGCCGCTGGACAAGCCCATCAAGGAGAGCGGCCATATCCGCATTCTCCGGGGCAGCCTCGCGCCGGGCGGCTCGGTGGCCAAGATCACCGGCAAGGAAGGCCTGCGCTTCGAGGGGCCGGCGCGCGTCTACGATTGCGAGGAAGACATGCTCAAGGGACTCGAGAACAACGAGATCCAGAAGGGCGATGTAGTGGTCATCCGCTACGAGGGGCCGAAGGGCGGACCCGGCATGCCGGAGATGCTCACGCCGACCTCGGCCATCATGGGCGCCGGTCTCGGCGCCGACGTGGCGCTCATCACCGACGGGCGTTTCTCCGGCGGCTCGCACGGGTTCATCATCGGCCACGTGGTGCCCGAGGCGCAGGAGGGCGGGCCCATCGGCCTGATCCGGAACGGCGACATCATCCGCATCGACGCCGAGAACAATACCCTCGACGTGGATCTCGACGAGAAGGAACTGGCAGCGCGCCGCGCCGAGTGGCAGATGCCGCCCTACAAGGCGACGCGCGGTACGCTCTACAAGTACATCAAGAACGTCAGGGACGCCTCGCAGGGCTGCGTTACCGATGAATGAGGCGGGTAGCGCGCCCGGCGCCCGGCGGGACCGACAGAGCCGGTGCGGCAGGGACGCGTGAAGGATCGCACCATACGTCTTACCCTCTACGCCGCCATCATCTTCCTGATCCTGGTGGCGGCAACCCTGTCCTACAACGGCATCCATCGCTACCAGCAGTACCGCCAGTTTCAGCGCACCAGCGCCGAGACCGTGGCGGTGGGCGTGGCCACCGAGGTGGCGCAGTTCATACGCGAGCGCCAGCGTATGGTGGCGCTGTTTACCGCCGAGCATCTCGACAGCGTGGCGCGCCTGATACACAGTCCCGATGACAGCGAGGAGATCGCCGGCTACCTGCGTCAGCGTGCCATGCGCTTCTTCCCCGACATGTTCGCGCTCACCGTGCTGGATGCACAGGGCAATCCCCTGTGGGACGACTTCGACGGGCTCATCGGTGACATCTGTCTCGAGGACGCACGCCGCCTGCTGGAGACCGGGCGTCACCGGGTGCGCGTGCATCCCAACCCGGTGGTCTATCACTTCGACATCATGGCCCCCTGGCAGAAGGATGGCGCCAGCGGCCTGTTCTTCATCAGTTTCACCGCCGACTACCTCGGCCAGTTGTTGCGCGTGCGCCAGATCCCGGACCACCAGTTGCTGCTGGTGGATGTCGGGAAGCAGGACCTCATCGAGATCACCCCCGATGGCGCGCGCATCAACTGGCCGCGCCTCGACTACCGCATGCAGGCGGACGAGCTGGCGCGCCGCCTGGCCGCGGTGCCGGTGAGCGGCACCCGCTGGCACGTGGTGGACCTGCACCGGCCGGGCCTGTTCGCCGCCGAGCGCCGACGCATCCTCATGGAGTCCCTGTTCATTTTTGCCGTCTTCCTGCTGGTGATCCTCGTCACCGTCCGCCTGCTGTGGCAGGAAGCACACCGGCGCATTCGCGCGGAGAAGACCAAGGACGAATTCGTCTCCCTGGTGAGCCACGAGTTACGCACCCCGCTGACGGCCATCCGCGGCACCCTGAGCCTGATGGCCAATGAAGTCACCGGTGAACTCAATCCCAAGACGCGCGAGATGGCCGGCATGGCGCTGCGCAACGCCGAGCACCTCGGCCTGCTGGTGGACGATCTGCTCGACCTGCAGAAGCTTCGCGCCGGCAAGATGGACTTCCACAAGGAGGAAGTGGCGATTGCCGCCATCGTTGAGAACGCGTTGGGCAGCTACCGCGACTACGCGCGGCGCTTCGGCGCGAGTTTCCAGCTCGAGGACCGCGCCCCCGGCGTGCACGTGTTCGGCGATCCCCAGCGCCTGGAGCAGGTGCTGGCCAACCTGCTCTCCAATGCCGTCAAGTACGGCGCCGAGGGCGACCGCATCGAGATCGGTATCGCGCGCGAGGGAGATCGGGTGAGGGTGCAGGTGAGCGACCACGGCGAAGGGATCCCGGCGGAATTCCAGTCACGCCTGTTTCGCGCCTTCGAACAATCGCGCAGCGAACGCCGGCATGCCGTCAAGGGGACCGGGCTGGGCCTGTATATCGCGCGCGCCATCATGGACGAGCACGGCGGCCGCATCGGTTTCCGATCGCGGCAGGGGGAGGGCACGACATTCTGGTTCGAACTGGACATCGTCGGCGAACACGGTGCAGAGGAGGACGATACATGAGCACGGATACCGGTGACGCGGCGGAGGAGAGGCTCTACCGCCTGCAGCGACGCCTCAAGGCATTCGCCGAGGAACGCGACTGGGAGCAGTTCCATTCGCCCAAGAACCTCTCCATGGCGCTGATGGTGGAGGCGGCGGAACTGGTGGAACACTTCCAGTGGCTCACCCAGCGGCAGAGCTATGCCCTGCCGGAAGACAAGCTGCGCGAGGTCTCGCACGAGATGGCCGATATCTTCATCTACCTGCTGCGCCTGTGCGAACGCCTCGATGTGGATCTCTATGCCGCGGTGGAAGAAAAGATCCGCCTCAACGAGGAAAAGTATCCCGCCGACAAGGTGCGAGGCAGTTCACGCAAGTACAACGAGTATTGAACACCCTTGATGGGGAAAAGCGCCGCGCGGGGCGGTATTTCCCCTTCAGGACGGGCGCCCGCCGGCCGATATTTCCTGCAGGTCAGGCCAGAAGGGGAGGTATCCCATGAAACCGGCCAGCAAAGTCATCTATCCCAGCTCCGGCGATCTGGGCATCCCGATCCCCACGAGTCTCATTCCCGAGCGCTTCGAAGCGGGCTTCCAGCACGCTCTGCACGGGGGCCAGATCCGCGAAGCCAGCCAGCTGCGACGATCCTTCGGCGCGGGCTACCGTGCCGGCAAGCTCTATCTCAGGGCGCTGCGACGCCGGCAGGGGATCGTGGAATTCCCGCTCATGGGCAAGCTGCGTGTTCGTTCACGTCCACACTGAGCGCGGTTCAGTTTTTTTCTTCGTCTGCGCGTGGAGAATGGTTGTGCCTGCCAACAGGCGAAATTTCATGACTGAGTGCCGGCGTCGTTTCTCAGGGTGTCGCCGGCTTCTCGATGCGGATCACCCACATGCCCTGTTCCTGGGTGATGCCGTGGTAGATGATGTTGCGTTCCTTGCTCCAGGCATGGACGTCGTCGCCGCAGGGCGGGTAGGTGATGAGCAGGCGGGCGTGGGTGCCCGGTGCCAGTTCGTCCACGGCGCGGTTGATGGCCAGCAGGTAACCGGGGCAGGTCTGGCCGCGCACGTCGATGTTCGCCACGCCGTCGTCAAAGGATACCGTGGCGCGGATCCCTGCCTGTTTCGTCTTGCTGCGTGAGAAGGGCCACATGGGTTGTCGTCTCCCGGTGATCTCATTCCGTTCGCAGTGATTCTACCGGATCGAGACGCGCCGCGCGCAGGGCGGGGATGATCCCGGCCAGCAGGCCGACGCTGATGGCGATGGCCTCGGCGAGCAGGACGAAGCTCAGGGGGGTCTTCACCGGCAGGGCGGGCAGGGCGGCATGCAGCGCCTGTGCGCCGCCGGCGCCGAGCAACAGGCCGAGCAGGCCGCCGACGGCGGAGAGCACCATGGCCTCGCCGAGGAACAGGTTCAACACCTGGTACTGGCGGGCGCCGAGGGCGCGCAACAGGCCGATTTCACCGCGCCGTTCATTGACCGCGATGGTCATGATGGTAAGGATGCCGATGCCGCCCACCACCAGCGAGATCCCGCCAAGGGCGCCGACGGCGAAGGTCAGCACATTGAGCACCGAGCCGAGCACCTCCAGCATCTGTTGCTGGGTGGTAATGGTAAAGTCCTCGCGGCCGTGACGCGCGATGAGCACGCGGCGCACGAACTTCTCCACCCTGTCCACCGGCGTGCCCTCGCGAAAGACCACGTCGATCTCGAAGAGGTTGTCGCGGTTGAAGAGTTCCAGTCCCCGTGCCGTGGGGATGTACACGGTATCGTCGAGATCAAAGCCCAGTACCGTGCCCTTGGGTTCCATGACGCCGATGACGCGATAGCGCGCGCCGCCGATGCGGATGCGCTGGCCGAGCGGGTTGCGGCTGCCGAAGAGTTCCTTTTTCATCTTGCTGCCGAGTACCGCCAGGGCGCGCGGCGAGTCGGGATCGTCGTGCGGCAGGAAGCGGCCCACCGCGGGGCGGATGCCGAAGGCCTCGGGGAAATCCGGGCCGGTGCCGTAGATGGACGCGCGCCGCGTGCGTCCCGCGCCCTCCACCTCGGCGTTGCCCTGCACGAAGGGCACCGAGGCCTTGATGAAGGGCGCGCGCTCCAGCGCCAGGGCATCGTCGATGGTCAGGGGCCGGGTGGTGCCGAAGATCCCTGGCGAGCCGCCGTGGGTCTGGGTCTTGCCCGGGTTGATGGCGATGATGTTGGTGCCGAACTGGGTGAACTCGCTGATGACGAACTGGTGAATGCCCTCGCCGATGGAGGTGAGCAATACCACCGCGGCGATGCCCACGGCAATCCCGGTGGTGGTCAGCACCGAGCGCAGGCGCTGGGTGAAGATGGCGCTGCCGGCGAGCTGCAGGGAGTCGGTGAACCTCATGTCTGGCGCCTCGCCAGGGCCATGACCGGGTCCAGCCGCGCGGCGCGGCGCGCGGGCAGCAGACTGAAGAGCACGCCGGTGATCATGGCGGTGCCGATGGCGGCGAGGCTGGCCCACCACGGCGCCCAGGCCGGCAGCTCGGGGAAGGCGGTGCGCAGGGCGTAACTGCCGAGCTGGCCGAGGGCCATGCCGATCACCGCGCCCGCCGCCGAGAGCAAGGCCGCCTCGGCGACGAACAGCAGGAGGATATGCCGTCCCGGCGCGCCCAGCGCCTTGAGCAGGCCGATCTCCGCGGTGCGTTGGGTTACCGCCACCAGCATGACGTTCATGATCAGGATGCCGGCAACGGCGAGGCTGATGGCGGCGATGCCGCCGACGGTATAGGTCAGGGCGCTGAAGATGCGGTCGAAGGTGGCGAGCACGGCGTCCTGGGTGATGACGGTGATGTCCTCCTCCCCCTGGTGGCGATCACGAATGATGTCGAGGATGTCGCGCTTCGCCAGCGGCATGGCCTCGCGGCTGCGCGCCTCGACGAGGATGCGGAACAGCGAGGGATTGTTGAAGATCTGCTGTGCCGAGGCCACCGGGATCATGATCAGGTTTTTGGTGTTGACGCCAATGGACTGGCCTTTCGACTCGAGGATGCCGATGACGCGGAAACGGTATTCGCCGATGCGCAACCACTCGCCCAGCGCGCGGTGCATGCCGAAGAGTTCCCGGCGCACGTTCTCGCCGATGACGCACACCGCCTCGGCATTGTCGAGATCGCCAGCGGGCAGGAAGCGTCCCTGCGCCATGTTCCAGTGACGCAGGGGCAGGAACTCGGCGCTGGAGCCGAGGATCACGCTGTCGCGCTCGCGGCTGCGCCAGGAGACCACCGAGGTGCCGAGGCTCACCGGCGCGACGCGGCGGATGTGGCGGCTGCGCTCGAGGGCGCGCGCATCGTCGAGGGTCAGGTCGCGCGGCGTTTCGCCGAGCAGGGTGGCGGGGGAGGCCCCGGCGGTCTCGGAACGGCCGGGCAGGACGATGAGCAGGTTGGTGCCCAGCGCGGAGAACTGGTTGGCCACGTAGCGGCGCGCGCCCTCGCCCAGCGAGGTGAGGACCACCACCGCGGCGACGCCGATGGCCATGGCCAGCAGCATCAACAGGGACCGCATGCGATAACCCCGCAGGGCGCCGGCGGCGAAGTCGATGACGTCACGCGCCTTCATTGCCGCCGCTGTCCTGATCGATGCGCCCATCGACGATGTGCACGCGGCGGTGCGCGCGGCTGGCGATGGACTGGTCGTGGGTCACCACCACCAGGGTGATGCCCTGCTGGTTGAGGTCTTCGAGGATACGGATGACATCGGCGCCCGAGGCCTGGTCGAGGTTGCCGGTGGGTTCGTCGGCCAGCAGCAGGGCCGGTTGCATGACCACGGCGCGGGCAATGGCGACGCGCTGCCGCTGCCCGCCGGAGAGCTGGTCGGGGCGGTGGTGGACGCGGTCGCTCATGCCCAGCCGGGCGAGGGTGTGGCTCGCGCGCCGCGCGCGCTCCCGCGGCTCGATGCCGGCGAGGATCATGGGCAGTTCCACGTTCTGCCGGGCGGTGAGGCGCGGCACGAGATGAAAGAACTGGAAGACGAAGCCGATGCGCCGGTTGCGCAGCTCGGCCTGCGCCTGGTCGTCGAGGGTGGTGGTATCGCGTCCCTCGAACAGGTAGTGGCCGCCGCTGGGGTGATCGAGCAGGCCGAGGACGTTGAGCAGGGTGGACTTGCCGGAGCCGGAGGGGCCGGTGACGGCAAGGTATTCACCCGCCGCGACACGCAGGTTGATATCGGCGAGGGCATGCACGGTCTGATCACCGACCTGGAAGTCACGCCGAAGGTTGCGCAGCTCGATCATGGCGCTGCTCAGGGCGTCGCCTCCTGCCGTGGCACGACGAGGGCGCCATCCTCCACGCCGTCCTCATCCAGTGACACGGTGACCCGTACGCCCGCCTCGAGCCCGTCGAGGATCTCGGTGTAACGCCAGTTGCTTAGCCCGGTCCGCACCTTGCGCTCGTGCAGTACGCCATCGACGTAGACCAGCACGCGCTGGTCCTCCAGCAGGGCCTCGGTGGGCACGCGCAGGGCATTGTCGCGGCGCTCGAGGATCACTTCCACGTCGGCGCTGTAGCCGGGCAGCAGGTTTTCCAGCGCGCTGCCCTCGGCAAAGGCGGCCTCGATGTCCACGGTGCGCGCCTGTTTCTCGCGATCCATGACGTAGGGCGCCACGCGGCGCACGCTGGCGGGAAAGCTCGTGCCGGGGAAGGCATCGAGGGTGACGCGCGCCGGCATGCCGGCGCGGATGGCGGGCGCATCCACTTCGTCGATGGGCGCGGCGACATAGAGGCAGCTGTTGTCCACCAGGTCCACCGCCGGCGGCGTGGCGATGCCGATGGGCGAGGGCGTGACATACTCGCCCAGCTCGCCGTTGATCTCGGCGACGGTACCGGCAAAGGGTGCCCTGAGCAGGGTGCGTTCCAGCCCGGCCTGCGCCACCTCGACGCGCGCGGCGGCCACGTGGGCGGTGGCGCGGGCGGCCTCGCAGGCCGCCTTGCGCGCGCGGGCATCGCCCTCGGCACGATCCACCGCCTCTTCCGAGGTCAGGCCCTTCTTTTTCAGGGCCGCCTGGCGCAGGGCCTCGCGGCGCGCCACTTCGGCCACGGTGCAGGCCTCCACGGCGCGGGCATCGGCGGCGACGGCCTCGCGTTGGGCGAGCTTGATCTCGGCGCGGCGGTCGGTATTCCACATCTCCATGAGCAACTGGCCGGCCTCCACCCGGTCGCCTTCCTTCACCGGCAGGGCGGCGATCTGGCCGCCGATGGAGGGCGACAGGCGCGCCCGCTGGCAGGCCATCACCGTGCCGGCGCGAGTATTGGCCACGGTGGCCTCCACCACGCCCCTGTCCACGGTGCGCAGGGTGACGGTAACGGGTTCCGGTCGCGTGGCGCGCCACAGGACGAGGACGATGAGGAGCACGGCAAGGAGCAGGGAGAGGGTGGTCTTGTGCTTCAGATGCATGGCAATGTCCACTCGGCTGACGGGGCGACGCGCCACCGCCTGGCGGCATTATTTCACAGCTTGCGCGAGGTGATGAAGCCGTTATTGCCCTGGCGTATGATGACGAGGTCATGTCTTCCACCGTTCACAGCATGCGGCCCCGCATCGGTATCAGCAGTTGCCTGCTGGGCGAGGCAGTGCGCTACGATGGCGGTCATCGTCACGCGGCGGCACTGGCGGCGGCGCTGGCGCAAGACTTCGAGCTGGTCTCTCTCTGTCCCGAGCGCGAGGCCGGTCTCGGCGTGCCGCGTCCGCCAGTGCGCCTGGTGCAGTGGGACGACGCCATTCACGCCCGCGGGGTGAGCGATCCCCATCTGGATGTCACCGACGCCCTGCGGGCCTGCGCCGAGGCGAAGCGGGAAACCATCGCCGGCCTTGCCGGCTTCGTTTTCAAGGCGCGCTCCCCGAGTTGCGGCGTGGACAGCACGCCGCTGGTCGATGCGCGGGGCAGGCCGCTGGCGCCCACCAGCGGCCTGTTCGTGCAATGGGTAAGGACACGCTTTCCCGCCCTGCCGCTGGCCGAGGACGAAGCACTGGCCGACGCCACCGCGCGGGCGGATTTCATGGCGCGCGTGTGGGCGTATTACCGGGGCGAGTAGCGAGGGGCGAGGATCCGATCCTCGCCCCCTGTCCCCCACCCTGGGGGCGGGGGGGACCGTTTTATCCGGGCCACCGTGTTTACCGAAGGTATGGTCTCCGTACCCTTGTGGTTAAACGTAAAGGGAACCCGGAACAGGACTAACCTTCGCTGAGCAGGCGCCGCAGGTCGATGATGGCGGCGTTGGCGGGGGAAATGTAGCTCACCATGGTCTTGGAGTAGTTGGCCATCCAGCCCATGGGATCGCCGTTGAGCACCACGGGGCTGCTGGGTTCCACCTGGGTCTGTTCCAGCAGGCGGATGACCTGTTGCAGGCTGGCCTCGGCATTCTTCTTCTTCAACACGTCGCGGAAGTCGATCTGCACGGCCTTGAGCACGTGCAGCAGCGCCCACACGTAGCCGCGCGATTCGTAGAACACGTCGTCGATTTCCATCCACGGCGTCTTCGCCACGATCAGTCCCGGCGCGCGCGTGGCCTGGCGTGCCGCCGGGTCACCGGCGAGATCGGTGTTGACGCGCAACTCCTCGACGCTGGCGTTGAGGCGCCGCGACAGCCCGCCGAGGCGTTTTTCGATCACCGCCAGCAACTCGTTGAGGTTGTCGGCGCGGGTGTAGAACTGGGCGTTGGGTTGTTCGGGATCGGCGAGGCGATCGAGGTAGCGTTGCAGGTGGGTGACGCCCTTGCGGTATTCCCGCTCGGTGGGCGGGAACAGCCAGGAGTCGTTGGCGAAGTTGAAGCGCGGTTCCGCCTCGGCCAGATCCGGGTCTTCCAGCGACTGGGACTGGGAACGACTGAAATCGTTGCGCAGCACGCGCGCGGTGTCGCGGATCATGACCACGGCGCCGAATTCCCAGTTGGGAATGTTGTCGAGCATGGGATAGATCCCGAACAGCGAGGCGGGCGGCAGGCGGTCGTTGCTGAGGTAGCCGCCGGGCTTGTTGAGGACCTTGCGCGTAATGGTGATCAGGGTGCTGGTGGTGACGTAGCCCGGTACCAGGCGCGACTCGTCGCCGCCGGCCATGGCCAGGGCTTCCCGGCGCACGTCGAAGTCGTCGGGCTCCTGCGACCAGTAGATACCGAGGATATAGAGGAACAGGAGGAGGGCCGCGACAGCGAGGAGCAGCAGGCGGCCGGGACCGTGTTCACGCCAGTTCTCGCGCCACTCGCGCGGCGAGAAATACCGGCCGAGGCGCGTGGCGCCCGCGCGCAGGCGCTGCCACAGGCGGACGGCGAAGGTCTTCAGTTTGTCCATGGCGCTGCCGGGGGTTGTTTCATACTGTCCATGTGCACGGTAACATCACCCTGCAATCCTGACCAACCGGCGACGGCGAGTCAATTGTTTATCCGGCCGGGGGCGGGGCGCCCGGCCGCCACGCACCGTGGACAGACATCGTGATCGGGGGCATCGCATGGCCGAAACCGTATTCGCAGGCAATATCATCCGCGTGGAGACCGGCGAGGTCATACTGCCCGGCGGCGTGCGCATGGCCATGGAGGCGGTGCGCCATCCCGGTGGCGCCGGCGTGGTGGCGCTGGACGAGGCGCGGCGCGTGTGCGTGCTGCGCCAGTACCGCCCGGTGCTGGATGCCTGGGTGTGGGAGATCCCCGCGGGCAAGCTGGACGACGAGGAGGCGCCGGAGCTCGCCGCGCAACGGGAGCTGGCCGAGGAGGCGGGGGTGCGCGCGGCGCACTGGCAGCCGCTGGGCGACATGCTGGCCTCGCCCGGCGTCTTCGACGAAGTGGTGCACCTGTACCTCGCCACCGGGCTGACGGCGGTGGCCACGGACCTGGGGGAACACGAGATCCTCGAATGCCACTGGCTCGACCTCGACGCGGCGGTGGCGCGCTGCCTGTCGGGCGAGTTCAACGACGCCAAGACCGTCATCGCCCTGCTGCGCGCGCGGGCGCGCCTCGAGGCCACGCCGTAATGCTGGCGGTGCTGGCGCAGATGGCCCTGCTGGTGGCGGCGGGCGTGGTGTGGCGCGCCAGCCGGCCCGGCGGCATGGACATGGACAGCGTGCGCCTCGCCCTGACCTCGGCGGTGTACTATTTTTTCCTGCCGGCGCTGGTTTTCGAGGTCCTGTCCACCACCCACCTGTCGCTGGACTCCCTGCGCCTGTCCTTCCTGGCCGCCAGCGGCGTGCTCGCCGGGCTGGGCCTCGCCTGGCTGGCCTGCCGCGCCTGCGGCATGGCGCCGGCGGTGACCGGGGCGGTGGTGCTGGCCTCGGCCTTTCCCAATGCCACCTATCTCGGTCTGCCGGTGCTCGAGGCGGTGCTCGGGCCGCCGGGGCGGAGCATCGCCATCCAGTACGATCTCTTCGCCTGCCTGCCGCTGTTGCTCACCGTGGGCGTGTTGAGTGCGCGCCACTTCGGCCGCGGCGATGATCGTTACCATCCCCTGGTGGCGCTGATGCGCGTGCCGGCGCTGGTGGCGGCATTGCTGGCCGTCCTCAGCAATCACTTCGGCTGGTCCCTGCCGGACTTCGCCGCGCGCGCGGTGCATGCCGCCGGCGCGGCGGTGATCCCCATCATGCTGGTGGCGGTGGGCATGAGCCTGCAACCGGCGAGGCTGTGGCGCACCAATCCCGGCCCGGTGGCGATGGCGGCGCTGATCCAGTTGTTGTTGATGCCCCTGCTGGTCTATTTTCTCAGCGGCCCGGTGGGCATGCAGGGTGCACTGCGTACCGGCGTGGTGCTGGAGGCCGCCATGCCGAGCATGTTGCTGGGCATCGTCATCTGCGATCGTTATCGCCTGGACACCGGGGTGTATGCCGCCGCGGTGACATTGACCACGGCCCTGGCCTTTCTCAGCCTGCCGTTCTGGTTCGACATCCTGTCTCAGTCCTGAGCCGCGCCTGCCTGCAGGCGTGCCGCCACCAGCGCCGCCTGCAGGCGTTGGTGGTCGATCACTTCCGGCCAGCTGCGCCAGTAGCGCGCCACGCTGTTCACCTGCCGCATGGCGAATTCCTCGAGGCGCGCGCGCAGGGCCGCGTCCAGCTCCGGCAGCATCAACAGCAGCGGCGCCTGCCAGCACAGCCAGTCGTCGGCCACCGCCTGCTGGTCCGCCTCCGGCCAGTGGTGGCGCACGCCCGCGGGGGGAAAGTCCAGGCCCGGGTGGGTCTCGCTGCGATCGATCCAGCGCGTCTCGGGTTGCCTGCCCGCCGCCTGTTCCACCAGGCGCGCCATCTCGTCGCCGCTCGCCTGCAACCGCGCGAGGCCGTCGCCATCGAGTTCGTAGAGGTGTCGCGCGAAGTGCATGGACGGGCTGCCCTGCCAGCGTGAACGCACATGGACGGGCAGGGGATCGCCGCGGCGCACGCTGGCGAGCAGGGCCAGCGGCTGCGCCTCGGTGTCCAGCAACCACAGTTCGTGGCGATCGGCGAGGGGAAAGGGCGCCTGCGCCATGGCCGCGGGCAGGCGCGTCACCATGTCCTCGGCCTGGGCGCGCGCCTCGGCCATGTCCGCCATGGGATCGAAAGGCAGGCGCACGAGGCCCGTGTCCTGCGTCCACAGGCCGTAGACCATCAGGCGGGTCTCGTCCTCGTCGCCCTCGAACTCTCCCCACACGGGGTTGCGCGTACCCACGCGTACCTGTACCTGCCACTCGATGCCGTCCGGACTCATGGCGCGCGCCTCGCCGGTATCGACGATCTGCAGCACGCCCTGGTAGGGCGCCAGCAGGCGCAGGGCGTAGCGCGTCTCAGAGACCATGCTTTCTCCCGGGGATTCGGCCGCGTATTGTATAGTTACTGTATATCATGCCGGGAAAGCCACGCAGCGTCTCTTCCACTCATGCCGACACATTTTCTCAATCTCCTGCTGGCACTGGGCATCGGCCTGCTCATCGGCACGGAACGCGGCTGGAAGGCGCGCGAGGCCGGCGAGGGCATGCGCGTGGCGGGGGTGCGCACCTTTGGCCTGCTGGGTCTGCTCGGCGGGGTATGGGGGATCTTCGCCACCGAACTGGGGATCCTCCTGCCGGGCTTCGCCTTTCTCGCCCTCACCGCGGTACTCATCGTTGCCCACCTGCGCTCGCGCCGCGAGACGCAGGACGTGGGGATCACCACCCTCGTGGCGGCCCTGCTGACCTTCAGCCTCGGCGCGCTCGCCGTGCAGGGCTGGCAGCTGGAGTCGGCGGGGCTCGCCGTGCTGGTGACCATTCTGCTGAGTCTCAAGCCGGTGATGCACCGTGGCCTGCGGCGCCTCACCGCCGAGGAACTGTCGGCCTTCCTCAAGCTGCTGCTGATCCTCGTGGTGCTCCTGCCGGTACTGCCCGACCGGGGCTATGGCCCCTGGCAGGTTCTGAATCCCTGGCAGCTGGGCTGGCTGGTGGCCCTCATCGCCGGGATTTCCTTCGGCAGCTATATCGCCATGAAGATGGTGGGCGTCGAGCGTGGCATCCTCTTCGCCGCGCTGCTCGGCGGCATGGTGTCTTCCACGGTCACCACCATGAACCTGGCCCGCCTGCAGGCGACGCTGAAACTGCGCGCGCTGCTGGTGGCGGGGATCCTGCTCAGCTCGGCGATCATGTTTCCGCGTATCCTCGTCGAGGTGCTGGTGGTCAACAACGAACTGCTGGAGGTGCTGTTGCCGCCCTCTGCCGTGATCACCCTGTTGCTGTTGCTGGCGACGTATTTCTTCTGGCGCCGCCAGCCGCGCCAGCAGGTGCTGCGCGAGCTGCCCATCAGCCGGCCACTGGAGTTGGGCATGGCCATCAAGTTCACCCTGCTGCTGGTGGCGATCATCGTTCTCGCCGAGGCCCTGCGGCGCTGGTACGGGGAGGCCGGTGTCTACGCCCTGAGCCTGCTGTCGGGACTCATGGACGTGGATGCCATTACCCTGTCGCTGGCCCATCTTGCCGGCAAGGGCGACGGTGAGGCAGGCGGACTCGCGCCGGACACGGCGGTGGCCGGCATCCTGCTCGCGGCGGTGACCAATACCCTGGTCAAGGGGGGGCTGGCGCTGGCGCTGGGCGGGCGCGAACTCGGCCTGCGCGTGCTGGCGGTCATGGTGGTGGCCCTGCTGGCGGGGGGGCTGGTGCTGCTGTTCTGAACAGTCGATGGTCGTCGCGGCTCAGCCGTCGCGGAAGTCGATCATGCGCTGGGTGGCGCGCAGGGCGCGCCGACGGATGCTTTCCTCCACTTCGATTTCGTTGCCGCCCTGCTCCAGTACCTCGGCGAGGTTGCGCAGGCCGTTCATGGCCATCCACGGGCAGTGGGCGCAACTGACGCAGGTGGCGCCGACGCCGCCGGTGGGCGCCTCGATAAAGGTCTTGCCGGGCGCCGCCTGCTGCATCTTGTAGAAGATGCCGCGGTCGGTGGCGACGATGAATTCCGGGTTGGGCAGTTCGCGGCAGGCGGCGATGAGCTGGCTGGTGGAACCCACCACATCGGCGCGCTCGATGATGGCCTGGGGGGACTCCGGGTGTACCAGCACGGCGGCCTCGGGGTGGGCGGCACGCACCCGGTCGAGCAGGCTGGCCTTGAAGGCCTCGTGTACCACGCAACTGGCGTTCCAGATGAGCATGTCGGCGCCGGTCTGATCCTGGATGTAGCTGCCGAGATGCCTGTCCGGCGCCCAGAGGATCTTTTCTCCCTGCCGGTGCAGGTGTTCGACCACTTTCACGGCGATGCTGGAGGTCACCACCCAGTCGGCCCGCGCCTTGACCTCGGCGCTGGTGTTGGCATAGACAACCACCGTGCGATCGGGGTGGGCGTCGCAGAAGGGGATGAATTCCTCGGCGGGGCAACCGAGATCCAGCGAGCACTCCGCATCGAGGGTGGGCATGATGACGGTCTTTTCCGGGTTGAGGATCTTGGCGGTCTCGCCCATGAAGCGCACGCCCGCCACCACCAGGGTGCTGGCGGGATGCTGGTGACCGAAACGCGCCATCTCCAGCGAGTCGGCCACCTTGCCGCCGGTCTCCTCGGCGATCATCTGCAGATCGTCGTCGGTGTAGTAATGGGCCACCAGCACCGCGTCGCGCGCCTCGAGGCCCGCCTTGATGCGCGCGATGAGGTCCTCGCGCTCGCCGGGGGCGAGCTCGGCGCCGAGGTCCGGCATGGGGGGCACCTCGATTTCGCGTGCCGCCGGCATCGCCTGCTTGATCTTTGCTACGGCCATTTCGATACCATCATGTCCTGCCCGGAATCGGGCTTGCCCCGGAATATGACCAAAGCGTGGCGGCTTTGCAATCCCACCTTTTATATATGGGGGATATCCCTCCGCTTTCCATCCGCTCACCCGTTGTCGGGCTCGGCGAGCCCATCGGCAGTTTCATTGACGACTCACAATATTGCTATAATATTTTGATTATACAGGGATTTACAACAACCACTTCCTGGTCCGGGCCGAAGCCGTTCCGAAACCGCGCGGGGCTGGCGAGTGGCGGGACCGCCCTGCATCGGATATTGTCTTAAAGAAAGCGCCACAGGATCCGACTAAGCACAGGGTGAAGATGACTGGCCGGGGACCTCTCCCGCATCCTCACCGTGGAAGACCTGAATGATAAATATACGGACATAGCGCACAACCAGTCGATATGGGGGGACTATGAGTTTTTCCCGGCTCTTCAGCGAGATACTCAGGGTGGGCGGCGTGGCCTTTCGTGACCAGCCGCTGGTGGACGAGAAGATCGGCGACGCCGATGCCACGCTGCAGAATTCCATCAAGTTGCGCCTGCTCGACAGCGATGCGGATCGCTTCCTGGTGCTCTATCCCGCGGCCAACAGTTTCAATGCCGCGCGCCTCGAAAAGGGACTCAACCGGCCACTGCATTCCCTGCGCGGCGAGGCCTTCCGCGCGGTACTCGACGAATTCGAGAGCAATGGCCTGCCGCCCCTCAACCAGCCGGGTGGTCTCTACGTGCTTCTCGACGAGTCACTCATGGAGAACGAGACGCTCTACTATTGCGCCACCGAGATCGGTCGCGGCTTTGCCATACGCAGCGAAGACCTGCTCGCCGTCGTCGCCGACGACTGGCTCGGCATGTCCCTGTCGGATCCCAGCGTCCATCCTTCCGATGCCAGCGTGGAGATCCCGGTGGTCTCGGTGCGCGAACGCCTGAAGAAGCTCTACGATCTGCCGCCCATGCCGGCGGCGGCGCAGCGTATCCTCGATCTGCGTGGTCGCGACGATTTCTCCGTGGAGGAACTGGTCGCCGTCGTCGAGACGGATCCCGCCCTGGCGGCGCAGGTCATCCGCTATGCCAACTCGGCCTTTTTCGGCAGCCACGGTGAGATCAAGACCCTGCACGACGCCATCTTCCGCGTCCTTGGTGTGCGCGCCGTGCTGGACCTGGCCCTGGGCCTGTCTCTCGGCCGCCAGTTCCGCATCCCGGCGCACGGCCCCCTCGGCGGCGAGCGCCTGTGGCGCGAGGCCACCTATGCCGCGGCCCTGATGCAGAAACTGTCCCTGCTGGTGCCCTTCGACCGCCGCCCCGACTTCGGCGTGGCCTACCTGGTCGGCCTGTTGCACGACTTCGGTTTTCTCGCCATGGCCGAACTCTTTCCCCAGGAGATGGCGACCCTCAACAGGATGCTGGAAACGCATCCCGACACACCCCTCTACCAGCTCGAGCGGCAGATCCTCGGCATCACGCACACCGAGGTGGGGGGGCTGGTACTGCGAGCCTGGGGGCTACCCGGGGAGATCATCGTCGCGGCGCGCGAACATCACAACACCGCCTATCGCGGTGAGCACGAGGAATACCTCAACCTGCTCATGGTGGTGGAGCGCGTGCTGAGCAACCATGGCCTTTCCGATGCCGACAGCGATGAAATCCCCCCCGGCCTGCTGGCGAAGATCGGCCTTGACGAGGAACAGGTCTATCTGGCCGCCGACGAGGTCATCCAGGAAGGCGAACTGCTCGACGGCATCGCCCTGCAACTCTGCGCCTGATCCCCTGCTCCCCTGGCCCCGCCGCGCGCGGCTCGCCCTGGCGGCGGGGGCGCCATTTTCTGCGAGTTTTGCCATTTTCCCCTGTGGGGGTCTATAGTTCGGTATAATTTTTTCAAGGAAAACAACCGGCTGCCGATAGTTTCGGATATGACGGTTCACGGCGGAAGCGATCCATGGCAAATTGTCCCGATCTGGGCACACCGATACGCAAACCGGCGGGCAAGGGGGCCTTCGAGACCCAGCCCCGCAAGGTGGACGCGTGGCTGGAAAACCTGCCGCGCGCCAATGTCGGCGAGTGCGCCCGCCGGATCTTCGATGCCCTGACGCGTACCAACCGCCAGCAGTTTCGCTACCGTCATCGCATTCACCTGCTCGAGGCGCTGCGTGAGCCGGTGGCGACCGTCAGCACGCAGATGCGCAAGCATTTCATCGGCAGTACCTATCCCCTGCCGGAGAAGGCCTACCAGATCGCCTCCGCCACGCGTGAACTCAATGCCGCCATGGCCACCGGCTACAAGATCGCCATCGAAGACCTCATCGGCGCCAGCCTCCTGATGATCGACAACCGCACGCTGCTGATGCTCATGCACCGTGCCATGACCTACATGACGAATGTGCTGCTGATCTCCTACCAGGCCTACAGCGAGTTTCCCGCCGACACCTGGTCGGTACTGCATCGGCTGTACGCCTTCGCCGAAAAGAAGAAACTGCACCGCGTGGCGGTGGCCGACGAGCAGCACCAGTACATCAACAAGTCAACGGTGGAAAACGAGTATGTGCGCGCCCTGTTGCTGTTCCTGTCCTCCCCCTATCACCTGCGCCACGGCGAGATCGGCAACGTGCACATCAATCTCGAGCGCTGGTTCTCGCATACCCGCCTGCGCAACTATACGGGCAAGGAGGACAAGGGTTTCATCATCGATCTGGAAGCAGATGTGCCGCCGCGCGTCATTGGTCTCGTCGATACCGGTGAGGCACGCAAGTCCTGGCGTGTGCTGGAAACGGAAAACATCGTCGCCACGCTGAACAAGGAAAAGGAACACTCGGTGGAAACCGTCTCCAATACGCTCATCACCATGGGCATGGAAGACGCCGCCCTGCCGCCGGACCTGCTGGCCAAGCTGATCAATGCCTGGGATGCCAGGACCAAGCGGCGTTTCCCGCGGGACGAGAGGCGGGAATCGGTGCGCGCCATGATTGGCATGACTTCCATCCATTGCGGCCTGTTGCGTCAGACGCGGGCCGACAATGCCGCGGGCCGGGTGTTCAACCGCCATAGCCGCATGCTGCAGGCCATGTTCGACGATGCGCCCCACTTCGAGGCGCAGGAGGTCAAGGACGTCAATGTCGAGGAGCCGGATGTCTGGGAGTCGGTCTTCAATCACGAAATTCCCGACGACAGGGGCGATCTGTTTGGCAAAGCGGCACCGGCCGGGGCAGGGGGAAAGACCGGTGAGCAGGACGACGAACAGGCCGGCGGCGCCGGCGACGTGGTCTGCCAGGCCGACGAGTGGCTGGTTGTCAACGAGAGCGCCGGCGGCCTCTGTATCCAGTGCCACAACGACTGTATTTCACGCGTGCAGGTGGGTGAACTGGTGGGTATACGACGTGAGACCCAGGCCGGCTCGCAGTTTCTCCTCGGCCTGGTGCGCTGGATGCGCTCGCTGGGCAGCAAGGGTATCGAGGCCGGCGTCATGCTGCTGGCCCCC
The DNA here is from genome assembly GCA_027005735.1 of Chromatiales bacterium. Lineage (GTDB taxonomy): Bacteria > Pseudomonadota > Gammaproteobacteria > CAMYNG01 > CAMYNG01 > HyVt-448. The sequence continues at coordinate 22,780 of JALTLF010000035.1, forward strand.
AATGCCATCCCGGTGGGCATCGCCCTCGCCGTGGACGCGAGCACGGCGAAGCAGTATCGACGCGGCCTGCTGCTCCCCGGTAACCCGGCCACCCAGCACCGCGCCTCGCTGGTGACGCCGGCCCATCCCTTTCGCAGCGGCGCGGTGGTCAATGTCTTCTTCCTCGGCAAGGAGAGCCAGGTACGGCTGGGGCGGGAGATCGGCAACTCGGGTTACTGCGCCCAGTTTCACTTCGACATCGTCAGTTCCCTCAACCGCAAGGCCCTCGGCGAGGCGCCGCCGGACGACGAGTTCGGCGACGTGTGGACATCCATCTGATCCCCGTCCGCCACTACGGCGTCGGGGTGCGATTTACACTCTTTTCGCGTCTCCGGTATTGAAGTTTGCACCCGCCGGGCGCGCTCCCGGTCAGCGGCCGGGAGGGGGTAATACCTGTTTCTCTCCAAGATATTGAGCAACAGGGGTTTTTCAGTCCCGGCGGAAAAGTTGGCACGGGCTTCGCATTTACGGAGACTGACCTGTCCGTGTCTCAGGGAAGAGACCTTTTTTACGCCGCGGGCAGGGGGTAGCGGAACGGCCCGGCCGTCGTCTACCCGGGGGCGCACCGGTGTGCCTCCTCCTCGCCCGGTTGTCATCAGCCGGCTGCTCCTCCGCCGGCAGGTGGGGCAGAAAACGCTCACGCCTCCCGCGCCGTGTTGCCAGCGCGGAGGGGTGCGGGGTCAATACCGTCGCAATTGCGGTCGTCGGCGGGGGCGCCAAGCATGGCGTCGCCTCCCGTCCTGAACGAGCCGTGCGGGGATAGTCATCGTGTCAGGTGATGACTATCCCTTTTCTTTTTCCATGCCCCCGTTCTTCTTTCGCCCCGGCAGGCCAGGGCGTGACGGGATTGGCGTTTCCGGACTGCCGAGGCGGGCCGAAGGGGCGGATCTGTCCTATAGTCGTGGTGAGAGGAAACGGCGGCCGGCGGGGCCGCCGCTGTCAACGCAAGTGTCGGCCCGGTTCGTACCACGTGGTGGAAGTACTCTGTTACAGCCAGCGCATGCTCAATCCCTTCCACGGGATCATGAGTGTCGTCAAGATCCCCTTCGCCGATGCCGTCTCCACCGATGGCCTCAACTGGATCCTGTATGTCTGGGACGAGGAGCTGCTGGGCGTGGAGGGGGAGGAGGGCAGCGATGTGGTGGTGCCCGACATCAAGTACGGCACCTGGTCACCCGACGCCGGTCTGCAGCGGGCACCGGTGCGCTCCACCCAGGACTACAGCCTCATCCAGGCCAAGGGTGATGCCCTGCTGGAGGCCATCAAGGCGAACCTCCATCGCCTGCCCTTTCCCCTGCAGGACCGCTACGAGTTGTGGTTGCTGGATTCGGCCGGCCTGCCGCTGGCGCTGGTGGACAGCCGCACCGAGGCCCCGGCCGGCGATGAAGACGAGGCGGTGCGCTGGAACCCGGGCCGCCGTTGCCGCGCGGAGTTTCGTGTCGCCGATCTCGACGCGGCGCAGCAGTCCCGCCTGCGGGATACGGCCCATGCCGATGCCCTGGCCGCGCGCATCAACGGCGCCGCCGAGGGTCATGGCGGGGGCCGTGGCGCGGGTCGGCGGGCGCGCTGGCTGGAGCGCGATGCGCGGGGTGGCGGCGTCTTCGTGCATCCGCGGCAGGGCGAGGACGCCACGGCGCTGGCGCGCCACTGGTTTCCCCCGCTGCTGTTGCGGGCTCACTGGGAGGATGCGCTTACCGAGCGCCTGGTGCGGGCCTTTCACGCCTGGCAGGCGCCGTGGTTGCTGTTGCTCGGCAGCCTGACACGACGCGAACGCGCGGCCCTCGAACCCCTCGCCTGTCGCCAGGCGGCGCGCGTGGCGGAACAGTTTCGTCTCTACCCGGCGGTGGTGGACGAGGCACGCCTCACCGCGGCGCGGGT
>JALTLF010000036.1 GCA_027005735.1 Chromatiales bacterium
TCCTCAGCTCACCGTGCCGAAGGAAGGATCGACGGCATGTCCCGGAACGGGAATACCGGCAATGTGACAGCCCTGGCGTACCGGCCCACCGGGAAAGAGGCGATACAGGTAACGCAGCCCCCCCTTGTCACGGAAACGCTGGTTCAGCACCACCGTCAGATCGCGGGCGCGATCCAGTTCACCGGTACCCAGGAAGAAGTCGCGCAGGAACTTTACCACTTCCCAGCGTTCCTCCGTGAGTTCCAGGCCTTCTTCCTGTGCCAGCTTCGCCGCCACCTCACGGTCCCAGTCGAGGACCTCGGGTTCGTCTTCGTGGATGCCGTAAATCAGGGCAGTTTCGTCCATCTCGCTTGCATGTATGGTCATGACCCACCTCCACCTTGAGTTCCGTGTTCTTGCAATACATCCATGGCAGTGGTCCGCGCCCGCGCTTGTCCGGCCTGGCGAGGCGACGGGCGCCCGTCCCGGCGCCCTCCCACATAACAAAGCATAGACCACAAACGCCAGGCACGAATGTGGCCCGTAACTGATCGGGATCAATAACCGCGGGCGGGGCGAGGATAGTATGGGGCACCTGAAAACTTCACTAAAACCATGAAGTTATAACGCAGGAAGATGATCGCAGGCTTTCATGCAAGCCATCGGGACTCGGCCTGCAGGGACGATCTTTTCCGAGCATTTGGGGGTGAATACCAGTGTCGCAATTACTCTTCGAGGCAGGGGATCACAAGGTCTACCTGTTCACCGATCTCGTCCGTGGCGAAGGGATCCAGGCCAACCAGATATTCATCGAGAACCACGCCCACTCGGCGCTCTTCGATCCGGGCGGCAACCTCACCTACCAGCCACTGCACATGGCGATATCGAAGATCAGTTCCATCAAGCATCTCGACTACGTGCTTGCCTCGCACCAGGACCCGGACATCATCACCTCACTGGACAAGTGGCTGATGTACACCCGCGCGCGCATCGTCATCTCGAAGCTGTGGCACCGTTTCCTGCCCCATCTGGTGCCGGGATACATGGCGGAAAAAAGCGAAGGCCGCATCCTCGCCCTGCCGGACGCGGGCGCCAGGCTGCGCTTCGGTGACGCCGTCATCCAGGTGCTGCCGGCCCACTTCCTGCACTCGGTGGGGAACTTTCATTTCTACGATCCGGTCAGCCGTATCCTCTTCTCCGGTGACGTGGGCGCCTCGCTCACGGAGGACGAGCATGGCCGTCCGGTGAGGGACTTCGATCGCCACATCCGCAAGATGAAGGGCTTCCACCAGCGCTACATGGTCGCCAACAAGGCCTGCCGCCTGTGGGTGCACATGGTGCGGGAACTGGAGGTGGACATGATTGTCCCGCAACACGGGCGCCCCTTCGTGGGCGCGGAGATGGTGACGCGCTTCCTCGACTGGTTCGAGAACCTGCGCTGCGGTATCGATCTCATCGACCAGTCTCACTATCGCGTGCCGGGTGAGACGCCCAGTCCTCAGGCAGTCGCCGAGCTCGCGGTCTGAGCGATCGGCACTGCCGGCAGCTCAGTAGCCGGCCTCGGCCGTTTCGCGGCATTCCCGGAAGGCATGCAGCCACTCATCGGCCCAGTGGTTGGCATTGGCCTCGGTGTTTTTCATCCTTACCTGCTTCGAGTGACTGAGAAAGTGAAAGCATTCGTGGGAGAGCGTGTGCACCGCGCATTC
>JALTLF010000037.1 GCA_027005735.1 Chromatiales bacterium
GTCTTCGTCGGCGGCGGCAGCCCCCGCGGCCCCCGCCGCCGACGAAGACAGCGGCGAGGCGGCCACGGAGATCAGCGGCCATACCGTCAATTCGCCCATGGTCGGCACCTTCTACCGCGCCCCCTCTCCGGGCGCCACTCCCTTCGTGGAAGTGGGACAGAGCGTGCAGGTGGGTGACACCCTCTGCATCATCGAGGCCATGAAGCTGCTCAACCAGATCGAGGCCGACAAGGCCGGCGTCATCAAGGCCATCCTGGTCGAGAACGGTCAGCCGGTGGAATATGGCCAGCCCCTGTTCGTCATCGAGTAAGGCCCCATGTTTGACAAGATCCTCATTGCCAATCGGGGCGAGATCGCCCTGCGTATCCAGCGCGCCTGCCGCGAACTGGGCATCAAGACCGTCGCCATGCACTCGGAGGCGGATCGCGACCTCAAGCACGTGCGCCTCGCCGACGAGTCCGTGTGCATCGGCCCGGCGCCGTCCACGGAAAGTTATCTCAACGTCCCCGCAGTGATCAGCGCCGCCGAGGTCTGCGACGCGGTGGCCATCCACCCCGGTTACGGCTTCCTGTCGGAGAACGCCGACTTCGCCGAGCGCGTCGAGGAAAGCGGTTACGTCTTCATCGGCCCGCGTCCCGAGACCATTCGCATCATGGGCGACAAGGTGGCCGCCATCGAGGCCATGAAGAAATCCGGCGTACCCTGCGTGCCCGGCTCCGACGGCCCGCTGGGCGACGACGAGCGCGAGAACCTGCGCATTGCGCGCGAGATCGGCTATCCCATCATCATCAAGGCCGCCGGCGGCGGCGGCGGGCGCGGCATGCGCGTGGTACACAGCGAGGCCGCCCTGCTCAACGCCATCTCACTGACCAAATCCGAGGCCGGCGCGGCCTTCGGCAACGACGTGGTCTACATGGAGAAGTACCTGGAAAACCCGCGCCACGTGGAGTTCCAGGTGCTGGCCGACGAACACGGCAACGCCATTCATCTCGGCGAACGCGACTGTTCCATGCAGCGCCGCCACCAGAAGGTCATCGAAGAGGCGCCTGCGCCGGGCATTACCGAGGAAGAACGCCAGCGCATCGGCGAACGCTGTGCAGAGGCCTGCCGTACCATCGGCTACCGCGGCGCCGGCACCTTCGAGTTCCTCTACGAGAACGGCGAGTTCTACTTCATCGAGATGAATACCCGCGTGCAGGTGGAACACCCGGTCACCGAGATGATCACCGGCGTGGACATCGTCGCCGAGCAGATCCGCATCGCCGCGGGCGAGAAACTCTCCTACCGGCAGGAAGACATCGTGTTGCGCGGGCACGCCATGGAATGCCGTCTCAATGCCGAGGATCCGAAGACCTTCATGCCCTGCCCCGGCGAGATCACCGCCTTCCACGCGCCGGGCGGGCCCGGCATTCGCGTCGATACGCATATCTATGCGGGCTACACCGTGCCGCCCTACTACGATTCCATGATCGGCAAGCTCATCGCCCACGGCAACACGCGCGAATCGGCCATGGCACGCCTGCGCTCGGCCCTGAGCGAGATCGTCATCGAGGGGATCCGCAGCAACATCGCCCTGCACCAGGATCTGATCAGCGACGCCGCCTTCCAGGCCGGTGGCACCAACATTCATTACCTCGAGAAGAAACTTGGCCTGTAAAACCAGTGGCGAGGAGCGAAGGCCGAAGATCCTGATCCCCTCGACGGCATGTTCCAGACGCCGTCTACCTTCGCCATCCCTGGCGTCGTCACCCCAACCCTCTACCCCTGCGGGGCACCAAGGTCCCAATGGGAGAAGGGGTTGTCATACCAGACTTCGGATTACATACTCCCTCAACGGCTTTAGTGCCCGTTAACCTCCGGGGGATCAAATCCGTTATCCTCGCCACTCGCTCCTTGCTACTAAATACGTGTTCCGAATTCCACTACAGTTTACGGGTCCGAACTCTCTCCGGGGCAATGTTTACGGACCGTCAGCCGCAGGGACGCGGCTGTCGAGCGTACAGGGACGTAAGCACCGCGTGTCCGTAAACCTTGTCCCGGAGAGAGACAGGCAGACGAGGCAATCCGGTTATTCCAGGGTGAGCGGGTATTCGGAACACGTATTTGGACACTGATCCTGTGCCCTGGCTACAACTCATCATCGACACCCCGCCGGAGGCGGTGGAAGACCTCGAAGACGCCCTGCTGGAACTGGGCGCGCAGGCGGTGACCCTGCAGGACGCCGCCGATGAGCCGCTGTTCGAGCCCGCTCCCGGCGAGCAACCCCTGTGGCGGAACACCCGCCTGGTGGCCCTGCTGGCGGCCGACACGGATACCGCCGCCCTGGAAGCGGCTCTGCGAGCGCGCTTCCCCGGCGGGACCCTGCGCGCCCTGCGCGTGGAACCGCTGGAGGATCGCGACTGGGTACGCGCCTGGATGGAACACTTCGAGCCCATGCGCTTCGGCGAGCGCCTGTGGATCGTGCCGGGAGGCTTCGAGGCACCGGAACCCGGGGCACTCAACATCCAGCTGGATCCCGGCCTGGCCTTCGGCACCGGCACCCATCCCACCACCGCCATGTGCCTGCGCTGGCTGGATGCCCATCCCCCCGCGGGCCAGACAGTGATCGACTACGGCTGCGGCTCCGGCGTCCTCGCCCTGGCCGCCCGCCTGCTGGGCGCGGCTTCGGTGATCGCGGTGGACACCGATCCCCAGGCCCTGCTGGCCACCGCCGACAACGCCCGGCGAAACGCCCTCGCGGGCATCACCCCCTGCCTGCCCGAGGCCCTGGCTACCGAACTGGAGAACCCCACCGTGGATCTGCTGCTCGCCAACATCCTCGCCGGACCGCTGCACCAGCTGGCGCCGCGCCTGGCCGCGCTGGTGCGCCCCGGCGGGCAACTGGTGCTCTCCGGCATCCTCGACAGCCAGGCCGAAGCCCTCGTAGCGCGCTACGCGCCGCACTTCGCGCTGGCGCCCTTCGCCCGCCAGGAAGAATGGGTGTGCCTCGCCGGGCGCAGGCATTAAAATGCCAGCCATGCCCGACACCCTGCCCCCGCCGTGCCCGTAAACCGTCAGTGAGCGACAAGTTTCACCATACCCGTTGCCCGGAATGCCACACGGTATTCCGCGTCAACGACGCGCAACTGGACGCCGCCGGGGGCAAGGTCCGCTGCGGCCAGTGCAAGGCGGTATTCTACGCCCCGGCCTGGTTCGTGGAGCCGGCAGAGCCCGAGGACGCGATACCGAGCCCTGCCGGCACCTCAGCGGCGACGGACACATCGGCCGGGGAAACGCCCACGCCGCCGACAGACGCGGATCCTGGTCACCGGCGCGGAGACCGCTACGACTTCGTGGCCGAGACGCCTTCCGATACCCGGCCCTTCACGGAACGCAACCTGCCGGTGGAGGACATCGAGCTCAGCGATCTCGCCTATCCCCGCTTCGACCAGCAGGACGATAGCGAGCACTTCGATCTCGCCGGCACGCCCCCGGCGGAGACGCCGGTCCCGGACGAGGTCGCCCGCGAGGCGCCGGAGCCGGACGATGCTCTCGCCGCCAATGGGGACGATGATCCGATCCCCGCGGTGGACGACGGGGATCTCGACGCCTTCCTGCGCGAGAGCGGGGTGGTGCCGGCGGCACCGGAAGAAGATCTGGACAGGGTGCCGGAGGCGGAACAGGCGGCCGCCGCGGGGGATGAAGTCGACGAAGAGGCCGCCGGGGGCGAGACGGGCGAAGAAACCGCCGTGGAAGAAACACCCCGGGAGGACGAAGCTGGGGAGGAAACACCGCGCACGGAGGTGGCCGGGGACACGGACGCGGCGGACAGCGGGGCGCCAGAGAGCACCGGGGAGGCGGCCGACGACGCCGGGGCGGAGCCCCCCGTGCTCGAGGAGGTGCCCTACGCCCTGCGCGAGTCGCTGGCCGCGGCGGCCGAGAAACCGCGCAGCCTCGGCGCGCGCCTCGCCATGCTGTTGCTGGTGGTCCTGCTGGCGGGCCTGCTGGCGAGCCAGGCCATCTATTTCCGCGGCCTCGACGTGGCGCAGCGCTTGCCGGCCGCACGCCCGCTGGTGAAGTGGCTGTGCGACAGGTTCGACTGCCGCTACACCGGCCCGCGTGACGTGAGCCGCATCCGTCTCGTGAACCGCGACATCCGTGCCGCCCGTGAACGTGACGGGGTACTGGTGATCACCGCCACCATGGTCAACGAGGCCAATTTTGCCCAGCCCTATCCCCTCTTCGAAGTGGTCCTCTCCGACCTCACCGGCACGGCGGTTGCAGAGCGGCGTTTTCGCCCGGAAGAGTATCTTGGCAGCCTTGTCAAGGAGCAATTTCTCATGCAGCCCGGCCAGCCGGTACAGGTCACCCTCGAAGTCCTCGACCCCGGCAGCGACGCGGTCAACTTCGAAATAAATTTTTTATAAAAATTTTTCGTCGCCTCCGATAGTTAGCGCCGCGCGGGGACTTTTAGCACGAACAGGTGGTTTTCCCACCCGGAACTAGCGGGTATGATTATCGGCCCTTTCCAAAAGGGACCCGTGGGGATCGGGTTACGACAACGACACAACGAACCGACACTGATGAAGATCGGCCCTTACCAGTTACCGAACAAACTCGTCCTTGCACCCATGGCGGGCGTCACCGACCGGCCCTTCCGCCAGTTGTGCCGCTCGCTGGGCGCGGGCCTGGCGGTCTCAGAGATGGTCTCCTCCAATTCCCTGCTGTGGGGCAGCGAGAAGACCCGGCGCCGCGCCAACCACGAGGGCGAATCCGATCCCCGCTCGGTGCAGATCATGGGCACCGATCCCGCCATGATGGCCGAGGCCGCGCGCCACAACGCCGCGCGCGGCGCGCAGATCATCGACATCAACATGGGTTGCCCGGCGAAGAAGGTCTGCAACGTCGCCGCCGGCTCCGCGCTGCTGCGCGACGAGACCCTGGTGGGGCGCATCCTCGAGGCCGTGGTCGCCGCCGTGGATATCCCCGTGACCCTCAAGATCCGCACCGGCTGGGACCACGCGCACCGCAACGCCCCCGTCATCGGCCGTATCGCCGAGGACTGCGGCGTGCAGGCGCTGGCCATCCACGGCCGCACCCGCGCCGACGCCTACCGCGGCGAGGCCGAGTACGACACCATCGCCGAGGTCAAGTCGCGCCTCGCCATCCCGGTGATCGCCAACGGTGACATCACCACGCCGGAGAAGGCGCAATACGTCCTCGACTACACCGGCGCCGATGCCGTCATGATCGGCCGAGCCGCCCAGGGGCGTCCGTGGATCTTCCGCGAAATCAATCACTACCTGGCCACGGGCGAAAAGCTGCCGGAGCCGGACAGCGAGGAGATCCGCCGCATCCTGCTCGGCCATCTCGACAATCTCTACGAATTCTACGGCGAGTACACCGGCGTGCGCATGGCGCGCAAGCACATCAGCTGGTACTCGAAAGGACACCCCCACGGTGGCGCGTTCCGTCAGGCTGTCAATCGCGTCGAATCCAGTGAACAACAAAAAGAGATGGTCAACGCCTTCTTTGACCGGATCGCACAACACTCGGAGCTCGCTGCATGAGTGCAAACCCACTGACCGAAGAATCCCTTGCCCCTCTCAAAGTCGTCAACGATAGCCAGGACAAGCCCTTGCGCGAATGTGTCGCCTCGGCCATGGACCGCTACTTCGCCCAGCTCGACGGCGAAATGCCGGCGGCGCTCTACCAGATGGTACTGGCCGAGATCGAGCACCCGCTGCTCGAGTCCGTCATGCGCTACACCGGCGGCAACCAGACCCGCGCGGCGCGCGTGCTGGGCCTCAACCGCGGCACCCTGCGCAAGAAACTCAAGCAATACGGCCTCGATCAGTAAGGCCCGGGTACGCGAAAGCCTCAGGCGGTATCCCGGGCCCGGCACGCACACTCCCTGTTACTCGCCATGCGGGCGGCAGGCGGTGCGCCGCCCCCTTTATCCCGATTCGCAATTCCAGGAATGACATCATCATGGCGAAGATCGCACGCGCATTAATCAGTGTTTCCGACAAGTCCGGCATCGTTCCCTTCGCGGAAGGCCTGGCTGCACTGGGGATCGAGATCCTCTCCACCGGCGGCACGGCGAAAATGCTCACCGAGGCCGGCATTACGGTAACGGAAGTCTCGGACTACACGGGCTTTCCCGAGATGATGGACGGCCGCGTCAAGACCCTGCACCCGAAGATCCACGGCGGCCTGCTGGGACGCCGCGGCATCGACGACACGGTGATGGACGAACACAACATTCCGCCCATCGATCTCGTCGTCGTCAATCTCTACCCCTTCCAACAGACCGTCGCGCGCGAGGACTGCACCCTGGAGGAGGCCATCGAAAACATCGACATCGGTGGACCCACCATGCTGCGCGCCGCGGCCAAGAACCACGCCGCCGTGGGCGTGGTGGTGGACAGCGGCGACTACGACAGCCTGCTTGCCGAGCTGCGCGAGGGGGACGGCGAGTTGAGCGACGCCACGCGCTTTCGCCTCGCGGTCAAGACCTTCGAGCACACGGCGCAATACGACGGCGCCATCGCCAACTACCTCGGCGCCATCGGCGAGGACGGCAGACCCGGCCGTTTCCCACACACCTTCAACAGCCAGTTCGTCAAGCGCCAGGATATGCGCTACGGCGAGAACCCGCACCAGGCGGCGGCCTTCTACGTGGAGGCCGGGGCCGGCGAGGCCAGCGTCGCCACCGCCACCCAGATCCAGGGGAAGGAACTGTCCTACAACAACATCGGCGATACCGACGCCGCGCTGGAATGCGTCAAGCAGTTCGAGGAACCCGCCTGCGTCATCGTCAAGCACGCCAATCCCTGTGGCGTGGCGCTGGGCGAAGACCTGCTCGCCGCCTACGACCACGCCTACAGCACCGATCCCGAGTCGGCCTTCGGCGGCATCATCGCCTTCAACCGCGAGCTGGACGCCCACACCGCGCATGCCATCGTCGAGCGCCAGTTCGTCGAGGTCATCATCGCGCCGACGGTGAGTACCGCGGCGCGCGAGGAAGTGGCGGCCAAGAAAAACGTGCGCCTGCTGGAATGCGGCCAGTGGAAGGACACGCCCGCCGCGCGGCTGGACTTCAAGCGCGTCAACGGCGGCCTGCTGGTGCAGGACGCCGATCTCGAACTCTACCGGGAACTCA
>JALTLF010000038.1 GCA_027005735.1 Chromatiales bacterium
CGCAAAGAAAAAGGCCAGGAAGAAGGCCGCCAGGAAGAAGACCGCAAGGAAAAAGGCCAAAAAGAAGACGGCACGGCGGCGCTAGCCACGCCGGCTGACCCCTCCCCCGTTCCGGTGGTCATTCCCGGGGCAGGGTCGGGGGGGCGCCGTGACAGCAGGTTTCGCGGGCCCCGATCCGGTGACGGCGGGGCCCGCGGTCGTTCACCCCCTCTCTTCCCACCCATTCCGGGTGGAACCACGTCACAAAAAGCCCGCTAGCGTGCGCCACAATGGTGCAGGTTATGCACATTTTCCGGGTGATCCACTGGGGTATCTGCCTGCCAGCCGGGAGATATGGCCGCAAGGCGGGTAAAACTGAAGTTCTTTTTTTTTCTGCCGATACTTGAGACCGGGAGGCACGATACCCCCACGCGATACCCCCCGGGGGAGGGTGTCGGCGCAATTCACTCAATTCATGGCAGAGAACGAGTTTTCCGGTGGAACCTGGCTACATATCCGAAGAACAACAGGGTCATGGCGATCTGGAATACCGGATCCGGCAGGCGCGCATCCTCATGGTGGATGACGAGCCGGTAAATCTGAAACTGCTGGAAAAGATGCTCGGCGCCGACGGTTACGTCAATATCCATACGCTGACGGATTCCCGCGAGGTCGAGGCGGCCTACGAGCGGGAGCACTACGACCTCATTCTCCTCGACATCAACATGCCCCACCTCGACGGCTTCGATGTCATGGCGCGCCTCAAGGGGGTGGAGAGCGACGGCTACCTGCCCGTGCTGGTGCTCACCGCCCAGGCGGATCGCCAGACGCGCCTGCGGGCCCTGGAGGCCGGCGCCCGCGATTTCCTTTCCAAGCCGCTGGATCGCGCCGAGGTGCTCAACCGTATCCGCAACATCCTCGAGGTACGCCTGCTGCACAAGGACGCGCGCGACCAGAACCGTATTCTCGAGGAAAAGGTGCAGGAACGCACCCATGAACTCTACGAAACGCAACTGGAAGTGATCCGCCGCCTCGGCCGCGCGGCGGAGTACCGTGACAATGAAACGGGCCTGCATATCATCCGCATGAGCAAGTTTTCCCAGCTCATCGGGGAGAAAGCCGGCATGAGCGAGCAGGATACGGAAATGCTGCTCAACGCCAGTCCCATGCACGACATCGGCAAGATCGGTATCCCCGACAGCATCCTGCTCAAGCCCGGCAAGCTGGATGCGGAGGAATGGAAGACCATGCAGACCCATACCTCCATCGGCGCGGAGATCCTCTCCGGTCATTCCTCGCCCCTGCTCATCATGGCGCGCGAGATCGCCCTCACGCATCACGAGAAATGGGACGGTACCGGCTACCCCGAGGGACGGCGCGGCACCGATATCCCCCTCGTGGGGCGCATCGTCGCGGTGGCCGATGTCTTCGACGCGCTCACCAGCGAACGCCCCTACAAGAAGGCCTGGCCGGTGGAAGACGCGGTGCGCTACATCAACGAGCAGGCCGGCAGGCACTTCGACCCGGATCTCGTCGAGGTCTTCCACGAGGTCCTGAAAGAGGTCCTCGAGATCAAGGAAAGATACGCCGAACCCGGCATCGCCCTGGCCCGGCAGGGTTCCTGAGGACTGCGCGCCACGCCTCGACCGTGTCCGCGTGCCGGAAAACCTCTCCTTTCGCTTCAGTCTGATCGATCCGCCCGTCTCGCCGCGCGGTTGCGCCCGACGCGCTCCAGCAGGTTGATGAGCAGGTGGGCGAGCCGTTCCCGCAGGCGGCGGTGCCAGGGACGCGCCTGCCAGTGCGCAAGATCAATTTCCTGGCACTGCGCCAGGGTCGCCTCGAACCATTGTTCCATGGCCGACAGGCAGGCGCCCGCCTCGAAGGCGAGGTTGGCGTCCAGGTTCCAGCGCTGGTCCCAGCGGTCGAAATTGCTCGATCCCGTCGTCGCCCAGTCATCGACGATGGCCAGCTTGGCATGGATGAAGGCGGGCTGGAACTCGAAGATCCGCACGCCGTCGCGCAGCAGGCGCTGGTAGATACCACGCGCCGCGTAGCTCACCCACAGGTGGTCGTTGTGGTCACCCGGCAGAAGCAATCGCACCTCGACGCCCCGGCGCGCGGCGCGGCGCAGGGCGCGGCGCAGCTTGCGCGTCGGCACGAAGTAGGGCGTGGCGAGCCAGATGCGCCGCCGGGCGCGGTACAGGCGGCGCAGCAGGGCGCGCAGGATCTCGTTGTGATGGGGCTCGGCGGCCAGCAACCGGGCCGCCACGCCGTCGGCGAGGACCTCGGGCCGCGGTGGGGGCAGCCGGAGTGCGCCGCCACAGTTTCGCCAGGTCTCGGCAAACAGCGCGAAGCAGTCCGCCACCACCGGCCCGCTCACCTGCAGGGCGGTGTCCCGCCACCCGTCCGCGCCGCTGAGCTCGCAGGAGAAATCATCGGTGAGGCCCGCGCCGGTGACGAAGGCCAGCTCCCCGTCCACCACCAGCAGCTTGCGGTGGTCGCGGCGCAGGTTGGCATACCAGCGCCAGTGGCGAAAAGGGTTGTAGCTGCGCACCTCGATACCCGCCTCGCACATCCGGCGGCGCGTTGTCGCGTCGAGACCACGCGCGCCATAGTCATCGATGAGAAAATGGATCTTCACGCCGCGGCCCGCCGCCTCCCGCATGGCCTGGTGGAAGCGGCGCAGGATCTCGCCGCTTTCGACGAGATAGGTCTCGAAGACAACATAATGCTGCGCGGCGCGGATGTGTTGCAGGGCGGTGTCGAACCAGGCATCCGCATCGCCGAGAAAGACCAGCCGGTTGCCCTCGCGCGGCGGGAAGCGAAAGTGCCGCTTGCGCCTGAAGCCGAAGCGGCGTTCAGGCTGGTGGGCTGAGTTTTTCGATGACAAGGTGATCGCCTGCATTGCGTATCTGCAGCCGGCCGGCGAGGAAGTCTTCCAGCTCTTCGCCGGCAAGGCGGCGGCGCCAGCCCTGGACCAGATTGCCTCCCGGCTCGCCGCGCAACATGGCCTCGACGTCCTTGCGCGTGCCGATGGCGGCGCTGTTGAGGCCGTGTTGCTGGGCGCGGTACTTGATCAGGGCCATCATGATGTCCGCCTGGACTTCCTGGATGGGCGACAGCGGGGTGGTCTTCGTCGCACCGGGCCAGTGCTGGGTCTTCTCGTCCAGCGCCTCGCCCACCAGCTGCACGATCTGCTCGCCATGACGCCGGATGAAGGCCGGCTTGAGACCGCGCAGTTGTTCCAGTTGCGTGCTCTTGCGCGGTGCCATCTGCGCGATGCCGATGAGCTCGTTGTCGGCAAGGACCCACTTGCGAGGGATGTCCTGCGCCATTGCGCGCTCTTCGCGCCAGCGCGCCAGGCGGCGGAGGATGGCGAGCTGACGAGGCTTGAGGCGCCGATGGCCGCTGACCTTCTGCCAGCAGGTCTGCGGATCGATGACGAAGACCGAGGGATCCATCAGGCGCGCCGTTTCATCCGCTACCCACTCGAGACGCCCCCGTTCTTCCAGCGCTGCGACGATGTCCGGGTAGATCTGCGCCAGGTAGATCACGTCGTCGGCGGCATAGTGCAACTGCTCGGTGCTCAGGGGACGCTGGCACCAGTCTGTGCGCGTATGGGCCTTGTCGAGATGGACGTCGAGCATCTTCTCCACCAGCCGCGAGTAGCCGATCTGATCGCCATGGCCGAGAAAGCCGGCCGCGATCTGGGTGTCGAAGATCGGCCCCGGCACGGCCCCGCGCAGGTGGTAGAAGATCTCCAGGTCCTGGCGTGCCGCGTGCATCACCTTCAGGATGTTCTCGTCGTAGAGCAGATCATGGAAGGCATCGGGCGCATCGATGGCCAGCGGGTCGATGCAGGCGCACAGTTCCGGGGTGGCGACCTGGATGAGGCACAGGCGGGGGTAGTAGGTCTTCTCGCGAATGAACTCGGTATCCAGCGCCAGCCATGGCGCCGAGCTCAGGCGCTCGCACAGCTCATGCAGCGCTTCCGTGGTGGTGATGGGGGTGATGGTCGCCCTGGCAGGAGAAGTGTCGGACATGGGGGTGTGGGTCCTGATTTGTCTGTTGTGACCTGATTGGCGGATCATGGGCGGAAGGCGGCGTGCCCCGGAAAAGTCCCGGAAAAACAGTACTGCCGGTCCCGGCCAGCCTGTATTATACAGGCCGGTTGCGACGACAGGTCTAACCAGAACACGAATTTCCGGGAATACGGATTTTGAAGCATTTTTTTCGACTCTTCTGGCAAATCAGCCTGCTGCAACGCGGGCCGCAGGACGTGCCGGCGCCGTTGCTGTTTTTCCTGCTGATGTTCGTCGCCCTGCAGCTGAGCGCGGGCCTGCTGGGCGGCCTGTTTGGCCGACCCCTCGACTACCTGTTCCTCGAGTCCCTCAATGCCCTGGCCATGGCGTTGCTGGTATGGGTGTTCCTCTACCTGCGCAGCCATGTGGCGCGCTTCAATCAGACCATGGCGGCCATCTATGGCGTGGGTATCCTGTTCAATCTCATCAAGGTCGGTCTGCGGCTGGTGGACAGGCTGGAATTGATCCCCGATTTCCTCATCAGCCAGATCGTCCTCCTGCTCCTGTTCTGGCAGCTCACGGTCCTTGGCCACATCCTGCGCCTGGCGATGAACATCCATATCGCCCTGGGGATCCTGCTTGCCATCTTCTTCCTTTTCGTCGAACTGGGACTGGGTTCCGTGATCGACAGGGCGGCCGGCTGATGCACGTTCACATCCTCGGCATCTGCGGTACCTTCATGGGCGGGCTTGCGCTGCTGGCGCGGGAACTGGGGCACCGCGTGAGTGGCGCCGATGCCAATGTCTATCCCCCCATGAGCACCCTGCTGGCGGAGCAGGGCATCGCCGTCCACGAGGGCTGGGATGCGGCCCAGTTCGAGGCGGCGCCGGACATGGTGGTCATCGGCAATGCCCTCTCGCGCGGCAACCCGGCGGTGGAACACGTCCTCGAACGCGGCCTGCGCTATACCTCCGGCCCACAGTGGTTGAGTGATCATCTCCTGCAGGACCGCTGGGTGCTGGCGGTGGCGGGTACCCACGGCAAGACCACCACCAGCAGCATGCTGGCCTGGATCCTCGAGCAGGCGGGACTGAAGCCCGGTTTCCTCATCGGCGGCGTGCCGCAGGCTTTCGGTCTCTCCGCGCGCCTCGGTGAGACGCCATTCTTCGTCATCGAGGCCGACGAGTACGACACGGCCTTCTTCGACAAGCGCTCCAAGTTCGTCCACTATCGTCCGCGCACGCTGGTGCTCAACAACCTCGAGTACGATCACGCCGACATCTTTGCGGATCTCGCCGCCATCCAGACCCAGTTCCATCATCTGGTGCGCACCGTGCCGGGCAACGGCCTGATCCTCCATCCCCGCGACGATGCCGCCCTGCGGGCCGTCATCGACATGGGCTGCTGGACGCCCCGCGAGACCCTCGGCGGGGGCGGGGACGACGCGCCGCCCGGCTGGCAGTGGCGCGAGGAGGAAGGCGGCTTCGGCCTGTGTCCCCCCGGCGGCAGCTGGTTGTCGGTGCGCTGGGACCAGCTTGGCCGCCACAATGCCCTCAACGGCCTCGCGGCGGTGGCGGCGGCGCGTCACGCCGGCGTGCCGGTGGAGGTGGCGGTGGAGGCGCTGGGCGGCTTTTCCGGCGTGAAGCGGCGCATGGAGGTGCGGGGCCGGGTCGGGGGCATCACCGTCTACGACGACTTCGCCCACCATCCCACCGCCATTGCTACGACACTCGAGGGCCTGCGCAAACGCGTGGGCGGGCAGCGCATCCTTGCCGTACTGGAGCCGCGCTCCAACACCATGCGCCTCGGCATCCATCGCGAGCACCTGCCCGCCTCGCTGGCAGGGGCGGATCAGGTCTATATTTATACCCCGGCGGGCCTCGACTGGGATGCCGCCGCGGTGTTCGACGAGCGCGCCGCGCTGTTTGACCACGTGGGCGATCTCATCGAGGCCGTGGCCGGCGAAGCCCGCAGCGGAGATCATATCGTCATCATGAGCAACGGCGGTTTCGAGAACATTCACCCGCGCCTGCTGGCCCGGCTGGAAGAGGGCGACCGGGCATGACCCAGGACTCGCCCATCGTACTGGCCTGGACCGGCGCCTCGGGCATGCCCTATGGCCTGCGCCTGCTGGAGTGCCTGCTGGGCGCGGGGCGCGAGGTGCACCTGCTGGTATCGCGCGCCGCCCAGGTGGTGCTGGCCATGGAAAGCGAGCTGGAGCTGCCGGCGCGTCCCGCCGAGGCCGAGACCCTGTTGCGCGCGCGCTTCGGCGACACCCCCGGCTGCCTGCGGGTCTTCGGCCGCGAACAGTGGGAGGCCCCGGCGGCCAGCGGCACCGCGGGCATCCGGCAGATGGTGGTGTGCCCCTGCACCACCGGCACCCTGTCGGCCATCGCCACGGGGGCGAGCGACAACCTCATGGAACGGGCGGCGGATGTCATCATCAAGGAGCAGGGCAAGCTGGTGCTGGTGGTGCGCGAGACGCCCCTGTCGGCCATTCACCTGGAGAACATGCTCAAGCTGGCGCGCCTCGGCGTGGTGATCCTGCCGGCCAATCCCGGGTTCTATTATCGCCCCCGGGGGGTGGACGACCTGGTGGACTTCGTCGTGGCGCGGGTGCTCGATCAACTGGGCGTGCCCCACGAACTCCTGCCGCGCTGGGGCGAGAACGGGGAACAGGACTGAGGCCGGGCGGCGCGGCGGTTTGCATTCCGGACGGCGAGCGGCTAAATAATAGACAGAACAACTCGCATGCCGCGCCGCAAGCCGTCTGATCGCGTCGAGCCTGTACCCCCACTGACTGGATAGCCTGGAATCGCCGTGCCGGACACCTCCAAAGCCACGCAGACCATCCCCCTCTTTCCCCTCAACGCGGTGCTGTTCCCCGAAGGCCCCCTGCCGCTGCGCATCTTCGAGCCGCGCTACCTGGACATGGTCAGCGACTGCCTGCGCAGGGATACCGGCATCGGCGTCATCCTCATCTCGGAAGGCAGCGAGACCGGCCCGCCGGCACGCACCCACCAGGTGGGTACCCTGTGTCACATCAGTTACTGGAACCGCCGCAGCGACGGCCTGCTGGGGGTGACCA
Source organism: Chromatiales bacterium (assembly GCA_027005735.1). Classification (GTDB taxonomy): domain Bacteria; phylum Pseudomonadota; class Gammaproteobacteria; order CAMYNG01; family CAMYNG01; genus HyVt-448. The sequence continues at coordinate 7,090 of JALTLF010000038.1, forward strand.
TGATGGGCGACCAGCGCTTCCGCGTATTGCGTCAGCAGGTCAG
>JALTLF010000039.1 GCA_027005735.1 Chromatiales bacterium
CCTGAGGAGGTGCATTATGTCCGTCGCAAGTGAAGTCATGACGGCCCTGCCGGACCACCTTCAGCCCGACGCGATGGACGCCTGGCTGGAGAAGAAGCTGGACGAAAAATTCGCCGAGCGCGAGGCGGCGAAAATCCCGTCGCTGGCCATCATCGCCACCAAGGGGACGCTGGACATGGCCTACCCGCCGTTCATTCTCGGTTCCACCGCCACGGCGCTGGGCTGGGACGTGTCCATCTTCTTTACCTTCTATGGCCTCGAGCTGCTCAAGAAGGATCTCGATCTCGAGGTCTCGCCGCTGGGCAATCCCGCCATGCCCATGAAGATGCCCTTCGGCCCCGAGTGGTTCAAGGCCATCAACTGGAACATCCCCAACGCGGTGCAGGGGATCGTGCCGGGCTTCGAGGGCTTTGCCACCGGCATGATGAAGAAGACGCTGAAGAACAAGGGCGTGGCCAGCATCGAGGAACTACGCGAGATGACCATCGAGGCGGGTGGCAAGCTGGTGGCCTGCCAGATGACGGTGGATCTCTTCGGCTACGACATGGATGACTTCATCCCCGAGGTGAAGGACTGGATCGGCGCGGCCACCTTCCTGCCCACGGCGGCGAAGTCGGATGTGTCGCTGTTCATCTGATGAATCAAACCAACCCCCCATCCCGTAACCCGAAAGGAGACAAGCATGAATATCGTCCAGGAAGTTGATGCACGCGGTATGAACTGCCCCTTGCCCATACTCAAGGTAAAGAAGGCCATCGCCACCGTCGGTGAGGGAGAGCTCATCCGGCTCATCGCCACCGATCCCGGTTCGGTGAAGGACATGCAGGCCTTCTGCAGCCAGACCGGCAACGAGCTGGTGGAGAGCAACGAGGAAGGCGGCGCCTACGTCTTTCTCGTGCGCAAGCACTGAACAGGAGTGTCCCCGGCCCAGGGAGGGGCCCTTATTCCGTTTTGCCGGTTGCCCCGAGGCATCCGTCGTCGAAGAACAACAAGGAGGAAACATCTCGTGAGCGTCGATCTGTTTACGCCCATCACGCTGGGCAAACTGGAACTGCCCAACCGGGTGGTGATGGCGCCCCTGACGCGCAACCGTGCCGGTGAGGGCAATGTCCCCACCGATCTGAACGCCGAATACTACCGCCAGCGCGCCAGCGCCGGGCTGATCATCTCCGAGGCCACCCAGGTCTCCCCCGGGGGCGTGGGTTACCCCGCCACCCCGGGGATCCATTCGCCGGAACAGGTGGCCGGCTGGCGCAAGCTCACCGATGCCGTACATGGCGCGGGTGGTCGCATGTTCTGCCAGTTGTGGTACTGCGGGCGGATCTCCCACCCCAGCATGCTCAACGGCAAGCTGCCGGTGGCGCCGAGCGCCATCCGGCCCGAGGGCGAGGCCATGACCTGGGAAGGCCCCCAGCCCTTCGTCACCCCGAAGGCGCTGACCGAGAAGGAGATCGAGCACATCATCGGCGAGTACGGGCGCGCCGCGCGGCTGGCCCGCGAGGCGGGTTTCGACGGCGTGGAGGTGCATGCCGCCAACGGCTACCTCATCGACCAGTTCCTGCGCGACGGCAGCAACCGGCGGGAGGATCGCTGGGGCGGCGCGCTGGAGAACCGCAGCCGTTTCCTGATGCGTGTACTCGATACGGTCTTCGAGGCCTGGCGGCCCGAGGAGGTGGGTGTGCGCATCTCGCCGGAGAACCGCTTCAATTCCATGGACGATTCCGACCCGGCGACGACCTTCGACTATGTGGCGCACCAGCTGGGCGGCCTGGGACTGGCCTACCTGCACGTGCTGGAAGGGGACATGCTCAGCGGCGAGCGCGCCCTGGACTACCGGCACCTGCGCGATACCTTCGGCGGCACCTACATGGCCAACAACGGCTACGACCTGGAACGCGCCCGGGCGGCGCTGGCCAATGGCGATGCCGATCTGGTGGCCTTCGGCAGGCTGTATATCGCCAATCCCGATCTCGTGGCGCGTTTCCGCGAAGGCACGCCCCTCAACGAGCCGGATCCGGAGACCTTCTACGGCGGCGATGCCCACGGCTACACCGACTATCCCTTCATCGAGGAAGAGACGGTGGGCGCCTGAGCGGCGGCCGCATTTTGGCGACGCATGCCGCCGGCCCCGTGGCCGGCGGGGCGCGTGGCCGCCCCACCCGCGGGCCGGCCATGGAGGTATAATCATGGCCATGGCCAGTCGGGGTGACAACAACCGCCAGCGAATCGTGGCGGCCGCGGACGAGCTCTTCTACGTCAAGGGCTTCAACCATACCTCCTTCAGCGACATCGCCGATGCCGCTGGGGTGGCACGCGGCAATTTCTACTACTACTTCAAGAGCAAGGACGACATCCTCGAGGCGGTCATCGCACGGCGCGCGGAAAACATCCGCCACATGCTCGCCGAGTGGGACGCCGAGTATCCCGATCCGCGCGATCGCCTGCATCGCTACGTGGCCATCCTCACCAACGAGCAGCACCACATCGAGCGCTACGGTTGTCCCATGGGCACCCTGTGCAGCGAGCTGTCCAAGCTGGAGCACGAGCGTTTCAGCGACGCCACGGAAATGTTCGAGGTCTTTCGCGAGTGGCTGGAGGTGCAGTTCCGCCTCATCGGGCGCGAGGAAGATGCCCATGAGCTGGCCCTGCACCTGCTGGCGCGCGGCCAGGGTGTGGCCATGATCACCAGCGCCTACCGCGACGCCGCCTTCCTGCGCCGCGAGGCCGAGGCCCTCCTCGCCTGGATCGATTCCCTCTAACGGATGCACGCCGGGGCGCTTTTCGGTACCGTAGCCCCATGCCAAAAAAGGAAAAACCGGAAATCATCGAAGGCGACGCGGAGCTGCGCCTCAACCTGTTCATCCTCGCCGCGCTCTATGTCCTCGTCGGCCTGTTGATCAATCCCCTCATCGACTGGCTGCTGAACCAGGGCGCGGGTGGCGATGCGGCCGCGCTGCAGGCCATGGTGCGGCGCAAGGAGATGGCCGGCCTGGCGGTGCACGCGGCGTGGCGCGCGGTGCCGGTGCTCTACATGTTCTGGTTCGGCTTCCGCATCTACGCCTCGGCGCGCCTGCCGCCGGGGGGCATGAAGCGCTTCCCCTTCACCGTGGTGTGTATCCGTGGCCGCACGGCGAAGATGTTCGGCCTCGTCCTCATGGTGGTGTGCACCGGCCTGCTGGCGCGCGAGCTGGTGGCGCTGGTGCGCGCGGCGCTGGGGACTGGTTGAAGCCCGGCCCAGGCCCTCGGGCCACGAAAACGGCGACCTGTGCCGTTTTTCCCCGCCGCGGGTGCGTGGTAGAGTGGCGGCACCGTGAACCAGAACTCCAGGAACCGCATGTTACGAACACTGATCGCGCCCGGCCTGCTCGTCCTCGGCAGCCTTTTTGCCGCGCCGGCCCTGGCCGAGGAAGGCTCCGGTTTTTACTTCGGTGTCAGCGTGGGCCCGAGCTTCCTCTCCACCACCATCGAATCCAGCGTGGGCACGGTCAAGGACCGTGACGCGGCCTTCCGCATGTATGCCGGCAAGCGCATCCTCGACTGGTTGTCGGTGGAATTCGGTCTCACCGACATCGGCCGCGCCAGCCTCGCGGGTACCACCCTGGACAGCTTCACCGTGGACGGCAGCCCCGGCCAGTTCGCCCGCACCGCCGAGGTGCGCACCGCCTTCCAGTCCTTTACCGCAAGCGCCGTGTTCGACTATCCCTTCCTCGAGGACTACTACGCCTTCGGCCGGGTGGGGGTGAATTTCTGGAACGCCGAGATGGAATCCTCCCAGACCACCTACGTCTCTCCCGACAACCAGAGCGGCGGCGGCTTCTACCTCGGGGCCGGCGCCGGCTACCGTTTCAACGATCACCTCCATTTCCGCGCCGAGCTGGAATACTACGCCGTGGGCGCCGAGGCCAGCGGCCTGAGCGGTGCCACCGCGCTGAGCATCGGCGTTCAGGTGGTGTACTGAGTCGCCATGCCGTATCGCCCCCACCCAGGGGGAAGGATGATGATAGGATCTGCCTATCATAAAGCTAGAAATAAACGATTTTCCCTCTCGTCCTGCCGCCCCCATACTCTCTCCATCGTCAATCATCACAGGAGAGAGAAAATGTTAGCCAATCGCGAAGGACAGAAAGTCCCCCAGGTGGTATTCAAGACCCGCGCCAACGGCGAGTTCGTCGATGTGAGCAGCGACGACATCTTCAGGGGGCGCACGGTGGTGGTCTTCGCCCTGCCGGGGGCCTTCACCCCCACCTGCTCGTCCACACACCTGCCGCGCTACAACGAGCTGGCCGGGGTGTTCCGGGAGAACGGTGTCGATGAGATCGTCTGCATCTCGGTCAACGACGCCTTTGTCATGGATGCCTGGAAGGAAGACCAGGAGGCCGACAATATCACCCTGTTGCCGGACGGCAACGGCGAGTTCACCGCCGGCATGGGCATGCTGGTGGACAAGTCTGACCTCGGTTTCGGCAAGCGTTCCTGGCGCTATTCCATGCTGGTGCGCGACGGCGTCATCGAGAAGCAGTTCATCGAGCCGGAGGTAGCGGGCGATCCCTTCGAGGTCTCCGATGCCGACACCATGCTGAACTACATCAACCCGCAGGCGCGCAAGCCCCGGGCGGTGAGTATCATCACCAAGCCGGGTTGCCCGTACTGTGCCGCGGCGAAGCAGATGCTCGGCGAGGCGGACATGCCCTACGAGGAGATCGTGCTGGGCCACGATGCCACGCAGGCCTCCCTGCGCGCCATCGCCGGCAGCGACAGCGTGCCGCAGATCTTCGTCGAGGGCCGCCACATCGGCGACTCGGAAGCGCTCGCCGCCTGGCTCGCCGGGGAGGCGAAGACCGCCGCCTGAGTCCGGTCCCGTCCGCCCCCCTCGCCCGCCCGTGATGCCACGGGCGGGTTTTTTATTTATAGACAGTCTTCAAGTAAAAAACTAAAGTTATTGGTAATGCCTATCAGTCTGTGTCGCCCATGAACCTGCGCGATCTGCAGTACCTCATCGCCGTGGCCGAGACCCGCCACTTCGGCCACGCCGCCGAGCGCTGTTTCGTCAGCCAGCCCACCCTCAGCGGGCAGATCCGCAAGCTGGAGGAGGAACTGGGGGTGGTACTGTTCGAGCGCAGCAACCGCCGCGTGGACATCACGCCGGTGGGTGAGGCGGTGCTCGAACATGCGCGCCAGGTCATGGACCAGGTGGAGGCCATTCGCGTGCTCGCCCGCTCCCGCGCCGATCCCCTTGCCGGGCCGCTGCGTCTCGGCGCCATTCCCACCCTGAGCCCCTATCTCATGCCCCTGGTGCTGGTGCCCCTGCGCCGGCAGCACCCGCAGATGAAGCTGGTGCTCTCCGAGGAAATGACCGAGCGCCTGCTGGCCCGCCTGGACGACCACGAGATAGACGCCGCCCTGCTGGCCACGCCGGTGGACGCGCCCGGCCTCGTCAGCCAGCCGCTGTTCGACGAGCCCTTCTGGGTGGCCTACCCGCGACGGCACCGCTTCTACGAAAGGGAAAAGATCACGCCGCGCGACCTGGAGAACGAGAACCTGCTGTTGCTCGCCGAGGGTCATTGCCTCGCCGAGCAGGCGCGCGATCTGTGTCATATCGACACGCGCCGCGAGGACGACGCCATGGCGGATCTGCGTGCCGCCAGCCTGGAGACCCTCATCCAGCTGGTGGCGGCGGGGTTCGGCGTCACCCTGGTGCCGGCACTGGCCATGCGCGGCTCCTGGACCACGGGCAGCGGCGTGGTGGCGCAAGCGCTGGCCTCGCCGCGTGCCTCGCGGCGCGTGGCGCTGGTCTACCGCGCGGGCTTTCCCCGCGTCGCCGCCCTGCAGGCGCTGGCGGCGGTGATCACCGCCCACCTGCCCAATACCGTCAGGGTCCCGGGGCGGAAACGGAAAAAGCCCGCGAAGGCCTCCCGCTAAATACGTGTTCCGAATACCACTACAGTTTAAGGACGTCAGTCTCCCGCCGAGGGGGAGGCACCTGGAGCGAGGGGGCTACAGACCCAGCGCGGAGAGATCCAGCCACTCGTCCTTCATGGGCGGGCACCAGAAGTAGGCGCCGCTCACCGGGCGGGTGATGTTGAACAGGGCGTCGGTAATGCCGTCGTTCTTGCCCAGCATGTTGTTGAGCAGGGTCTCGTAGGCATCGAAGGACTTGCCGAAGGCGACGAACACCAGTCCCCCCTCGGCACCCTCGGTCCAGGGCATGGAGCGGCGCACGATGAAGGCCTCGGGATCGAATGCCTCCTGGGCGGTGCGCCTGATGTGCGCCGAGGGCGGTGCGTCGGGCAGTTCCTCGTTCTCCACGCGGCTGCGGCCGATGGTATTGTCCTGTTCCTCGCTGGTCATGGACCAGAAGACGTCGAAGTCGTGCACCCATTGCTGCACCGCGACGAAGCTGCCGCCGTCATAGCCGGGCCCCTGGCCGCTGACGATGGCAGTGGCTGAGGCAGCCTCGCCGGTGGGATTCTCGGTGCCGTCCACGTAGCCGGTGAGGTCGCGGTTGTGCTCGAAGGTAAAGCTGTCGATGGCCTCGTCAAGGATGAAGGTGGGTGCGAGCAGCAGTTCCAGGTGGCGCGCGCGGTGGAAGACCTCGCCGCGGTCATCGCCGCGCAGCCAGCACCACAGGGCCGCGGGCGTGGAAGGCACCTCGATGCCCGGCCCGGTGCAGGCGGGGAAGCTGCGCAGACCGGGGATCGTGGCGCCCATGGCCTGTGCCACGGACTCGCCGATGCCCACCACGGTGGAATCGCCATCCGCCTCCTCGGCCAGCTCGGTGAGGCAGCCGGCGAGATCGGCAGGATCCGCCAGCGAAAAGGTCAGAAAGCGCGCCACCGTCGGCAGATCAGAAAGGATACCGGTCTGTTCGTACTTCATGCCTTGCACCCCTTGTTCCGTTGCTGCGGAACCCCTAGCTTAGCAAAAAACCGGTAGCCGCAAGGCCTTCCCGGGTGCCGGGCAGGTGCCCTGCGGGCTCACTCGCCCCTGGCCGACTCCGGTGGAAAGCACACCACTACCCGCGTGCCCCTGCCCGAGGAGGGACTGGTGAAGCGCAGGCGGGCGCCATGCAGCTCGGCAATGCGTTGCACGATGGACAGGCCGAGGCCCGAGCCGGGGGTGTGCTGCGTGGCCTCGCCACGGTAGAAGCGCTCGAAGAGGTGCTCGCGATCCGCATCACTGATGCCGGGTCCCGTGTCAGTGATGCTCAGGCACGGCCTGCCTTCCTCCCTCCCCAGCGCAATGTGTACTTCGCCCCCGGTGGGGGTATAGCGCAGGGCGTTGTCGAGCAGGTTGCGCAGCATCACGCCCAGCGCCGTGGCCTGACCCTGGATGTATAGCGTGGGCCCTTCCTCCAGGGTGACCTGGATGTGTTTCTCCATCGCCTGCCGGTCGAGCGTGGCGACGGTCTCGCCCGCCAGTCGGCGCAGATCCACGGCCTCGTCAGGCGTGACGGCCTCCTCGGGATCGAAGCGCGCCAGGGTCAGCAGTTGCTCCACCAGGTGGGTGGCGCGATCGACGCCGGAGACGATCTGGGCGAGGGCGTGGTGGCGTTGCGTATCATTGTCTTCGCGGCTCGCCACCTGCGCCTGGGTCTTGATGCTGGCCAGCGGCGTGCGCAGTTCATGGGCGGCATCGGCGGTAAAGCGCCGCTCGCGCTCCAGGGCCTCGCCGACGCGAGTGAAGAGCCGGTTGAGTGCACGCGTCAGTGGCAGAACCTCCTGCGGCACGTCTTCCGCGGGCACCGGCGCGAGATTGTTGGAGGAGCGTTCTTCCACCTCGCGCGCCAGGCGTTGCAGGGGCTCCAGGCCGCGACCCACGCCCACCCAGACGAGGAGAATGATGAGCGGCAGGAGCAGGGAGAGGGGGTAGAGGCTGCTGGCGGTGATCTCATTGACCAGTTCTTCACGCACATCGTCGCGCTCACCCACCATGATGCGGTAGCCAGGTACATCGGTGGCCATGGCGAAGACCCGCCACGGAATGCCGTTGTCGATATGCCGGCTGGTGAAGCCGTCGCGCTCGGCCATCGGCTGACGTGGCGCGTTGGCCGAGCGCAAGATCAGCTTGTCACCATGCCAGATCTGGAAGGCGATCTTTTTTTCATACGGGTGTCCATAGACTTCTCGGGCCAGCTGATGCTGGATCTGTGTCGGACCGTTTTCACCGGTACCGAGCCAGGCGAGAACCGCCGCCGACTGTGCCAGTTGTGCATCGAAGATCTCTTCCACCTCGTGGCGCGACTCAAGGAAAATGGCGACGGTCACCACCGTCCACAGCAACAGGAAGAGTGTCGAGAGGCGGATGATCAGGCGTGCGCGGATGGAGTGCATTCAGTTCGACTCGCTGATCCGGTCGATGGCATAACCGACGCCACGCACGGTACGGATGAGCTCACGCCCGAACTTCTTGCGCAGGTGATGGACAAAGACCTCGATGGTGTTGCTCTCGACGTCCCTGGTCCAGCCGTAGAGGGATTGTTCGATATGTGCACGAGTCAGCACGCGCCCCTGAGCCTGTAGCAGCAGTTCCAGCAGTCGATACTCCCCCTGCGGCAGCTCCACGGGCTTGCCCTTGAGGGTCACCTGGTGGGTGCGGGGATCGAGGACCAGGTCCCCATGGGTGATACAGGGATCCCCGCGGCCGGCGCTGCGGCGCAGCAGGGCCCGCACCCGGGCGTAGAGTTCCTCGAGATCAAAGGGCTTGGTGAGGTAGTCGTCGGCGCCTTCGTCGAGGCCGCGCACACGATCGGCAACGGTATCGCGCGCGGTGAGGATCAGTACCGGAAGGGGGTCGTCGCGCTGGCGCAACTCGGCCAGGACTTCCAGCCCCGACTTGTGTGGCAGGCCGAGATCCAGCACCAGCAGGTCGAAGTTTTCGCTCGCCAGCGCGTGGCTGGCACTTTCTCCGCTGGTGACCCAGTCCACCACGTATCCGTCCTGGCTGAGCCCGGCGCGGATACCGTCGCCCAGCAGGGGATCGTCTTCAACCAGCAGGATACGCATGCGTGCGACTCCGGTTTCCGGTGGGCAAACTGCCCGTACCTGTTCCTGCATCCAGTATATCCAATCGGTGTAGCGTTTTCGCCGTAGCGTGAACTGTGGCACACCCTGGGACGGGTTGCCTTAAGCGGGTCTTAAGGAAGGTGGCCGACAATCACCTGTGAACGCGGGGCAGGCATGGCTGGATTGCCCAGCCACCCCCAGTCACCCTTCTGGGCCGGGCCGCCGTGAGCCGCCCGTATCAGACCACACCTGGAGTCCTCATGCGAATTCAGAAACCCGGCAAGCTGCGTACCCAGGCTGCTTGTCATGCAGCCCTGGTGATCGCCGTGCTAAGCGCAGCACTCCTGACCCCGGCGGCCAATGAAGCCGTCGCCGCCCCTACCGCCATGCCCGTTCCGACCCTCAACCTGAGGACGGCGGCGGGACAGTTCGACCTGTCGCAGCTGAAGGGCAGGGTCGTGTATGTGGACTTCTGGGCCTCGTGGTGCGGCCCGTGTCGCAAGTCTTTTCCCTGGCTCAAGGAAATGCAGGCGCGTTACGGTAAGGACGGGCTGGAGATCGTCGCCATCAATCTCGATAAGGATCATGACAAGGCGCTGCGTTTCCTGCGCGAATACGCCCCCGCTTTCACCGTGGCGTTCGATCCGCAGGCGGTCTCGGCGCGGGCCTTTGCCGTCAAGGGTATGCCCAGTTCCTACCTGATAGATCGTGATGGCAGGGTGGTGATGACGCACGTCGGCTTTCGCAAGAAAGACACAGAGGCCCTCGAGTCTCGTATTCGCGCCTTGTTACAACGCTGAGAGCCGGGGTCGTCGATCGTGAAGAGACTGATACTGGCCATACTGATGGCAACGCCTTTCCTGCTCTCGGCCTGTGCCATCGAACCCCTGGCACCGTGGGACCGTGACATACTCGCGCAGCGCAAGATGCAGGCGGATCCCTATCCCCTCGATACCGCCCTCGATGAACACATCTATTTCAGCAAGGAAGCCTCCCACGGCGGTGCCGGTGTCGGCGGAGGGGGTTGCGGATGCAACTGAAAAAGAAACCCGCGGCGATCAGGCAGACCCTGGCCGTTGCTACTGCCTCGCTGCTCGGCGGTGTAGCGCAAAATGCCAACGCCCTGGAGACTTCCAGCGACTGGGAGATAGACAGCGCCCTGTTGTTTTACGCAGAGAGTGATCGCATCGTCCTTGCCGAGCCGGTGGTGCGCGTGCGCAAGGATATGGGCAACGACCGTTTCCTGACGGTAAAGCTGGTCATCGATGCCCTGACCGGGTCCTCTGCCAATGGCGCCATTCCCACCGCCAGCCCGCAGACCTTTACCACACCATCGGGTAACGGGACCTATACCACGCAAGCCAATGAGGTGCCGCTGGATCCCGGTTTTCGCGACACCCGTGGTGCCGTCAATGCCGACTGGGAATTGCCCCTGGGCGAGAACCTCACCGGGATCTTTGGCTTTAATTTCTCCAACGAGTTCGACTACCAGTCGGTGGGCCTGTCGGCGACCCTCAACTGGGAGACCAGCCACAAGATGACTACCTGGACCCTGGGTGTCGGCTTCAATGCCGACACGGTCAAACCGGTGGGTGGTGTGCCGGTGGGCCTGACCAATATGCCGGTACTCCCCGCCATCAAGGCCACCGAAGGCGCCGACCACGCCAAGGATGTCCAGGACCTTGTCCTCGGCTGGTCACGGGTGCTCTCACGTCGCGACCTGCTGCAACTCAGCCTCGGTTATGGTAACGAGTCGGGCTACCTCAGCGATCCCTACAAGATCCTCACGGTCGTGGACGGTGCCACCGGCGCGCCGGTGGCCGATCCTGCACAGCGCTATCGTTATGAAAAACGTCCCCGGGATCGCACCCGCCAGTCCCTGCTGGTACGTTGGTCGCACCAGTTCGAGAACGACGTGTTGCGGCTCTCCTATCGATACTACACTGACGACTGGGGAGTGGATTCGCATACCCTCGATGTGCGTTATCGTTTCGAGCTGGCGGACGGCGACTACCTTGAGCCGCACCTGCGCTACTACACCCAGGGTGCCGCGGACTTCTATCACACGAGCCTCATCGACGGGCAAAGCTATGACTTTGCCAGTGCCGACTACCGCCTGGCCGACATGGTCACGACCACGCTGGGACTGAAGTATGGCTGGGCCTTGAGTGATCGCAGTGAATTCAGCGTGCGCGCCGAGTTGATGAAACAGAGCGCCGATCCCTCGCAGGTCATCGGCGTGCAGAGCCAGCAGGACCTGGTGCCGGACGTGGACGCTGTCATCCTGCAGTTTGGTTACACCCTGCAGTTTTAATAAATTGTACTGACAGAATAACCCGGGTTAATCAGTATATGTGAGAAGTTAACATGGAACCTGATGCCACGGTCCCCTCTCCCTCCGGAACCTCGGTGCGCCGCAGGGGTAGAGGGACAGGGTGAGGGTGTAGAATTCTTTTGAGTATATCCCCTCACCCCAAGCCTCTCCCTCGGGGAGAGGGAGCCAATACGCGTAGTGATCTGCCGTCAGATTTTCATTGTCATCGTCGCCCCTTGGGCATGGCGCAGCGATAATCCCACTGTGTTATCGTTTGCCCATGCCCGATTTTTTTCTCTATCGCCGCGACGAAGGCACTCACAGCTACCATGCCGGCCGTTTCGAGGCCATGGCCAGTCCCTGCGAAGTGCTCATCGATAGCGAAGACGGCGCGCTCGCCGATAAGCTGAGCCACATCGCGCAGGCCGAGGCACGACGCATCGAGCACAAGTTCAGCCGTTACCGCGATGACAACATCATCCACCGCATCAACCACGCCCGGGGCAAACCGGTGGAGGTGGACGAGGAGACCGCCGACCTGCTCGACTACGCCGCGCTGTGTTACGACATCAGTGATGGCATGTTCGATATCACTTCCGGCGCGTTACGCCGGGTGTGGCACTTCGACGGCAGCGATCACATTCCCTCGCGCAAGGCGGTGAGGAATATCCTGCGCCACATCGGCTGGCGCAAGATCCGCTGGCAGCGTCCCCGCATCACCGTGCCCGGGGGCATGGAGATCGATCTCGGCGGCATTGGCAAGGAATACGCCGTGGATCGCGTGCTGCGCCTCATCGGCGAGGTCTCGCCGGTTTCCGTGCTGGTAAATTTTGGCGGCGACCTCGCCGCCAGCGGCCCGCGCCGGCATGGCCGGGGCTGGATCGTTGGCGTCGAGGATCCCGGCAACATCCAGCAGCATCCTGCTACTGTGAAACTGGCCCACAGCCGGGAAGAATTCGAGCTGCTACGTGGCGGCATCGCCACCAGCGGCGACACCCGCCGCTTCCTGCAAAAGGACGGTATCCGCTACGGTCACATCCTCGACCCACGCACGGGCTGGCCGGTACCCGATGCACCCCACTCCGTGACCGTGGCCGCCGGTACCTGCACCGAGGCGGGGATCCTCGCCACCCTCGCCATGCTCCACGGTGCCGGGGCCGAGGCCTTCCTGCGCGAGCAGGGCGTGCGCTTCTGGTGCCAGCGTTGAGGCGCCCCCAAACATGCTACACTTCGCACCCTGTATATATAGTGTCCTGCCGGTTACAGGGGAATTCCGTTGTCCGATCCACGCACCCAACTCGAATCACTGCTGAAAGAACGTATCCTGCTGCTGGATGGCGCCATGGGCACCATGATCCAGCGCTGCGGGCTGGAGGAGGCCGACTACCGCGGTGAGCGCTTCGCCGACTGGCCGAGTGACCTCAAGGGCAACAACGACCTGCTGTGTCTCACGCGCCCGGAGGTGATCAGCGATATTCACCGCCAGTACCTGGACGCCGGCGCCGATATCATCGAGACCAACACCTTCAATGCCAACCGCTACGGCATGGCCGACTACGGCATGGAGGAGCTGGTCTACGAGATCAATCTCGCCGCGGCGAAGATCGCGAAGGCGGCCTGCGAGGAGAAGGCCAGCGAGGACAGGCCGCGCTTCGTTGCCGGTGTGCTCGGGCCCATGCCCGTGACGGCCTCCATGTCGAAGGACGTCAACGACCCCGGCGCCCGCGATGTCACCTTCGATGACCTCACCGCCGCGTACGAGATTGCCCTCAAGGGCCTGCTCGACGGCGGCGCCGACATCATCCTGGTGGAGACCATCTTCGATACCCTCAATGCCAAGGCGGCGCTGTTCGTCATCGAGACTTACTTCGGGGAACACGGCATCGACCTGCCGGTGATGATCTCGGGTACCATCACCGACGCCTCGGGGCGCATCCTCACCGGCCAGACGCCGGAGGCCTTCTACAATTCCCTGCGCCACGTCCGGCCGCTGAGCTTCGGCTTCAACTGTGCGCTGGGGGCGAAGGAGCTACGCCCGCACATCGAGGAACTGGCCGGCTTCTCCGAGTTCTACCTCAACGTGCATCCCAACGCCGGCCTGCCCAATGCCTTCGGCGGCTTCGACGAGACACCGGAGATGCTTGCTGAAGAGATCGGCGACTGGGCGAGGCATGGCCTGGTCAATATCGTCGGCGGCTGTTGCGGCACCACGCCGGACCATATCCGCGCCATCGCCGCTGCGGTGGCCGAGTGCGCGCCGCGCGTGCCGAAGGCGCCGGCCCACATCACCCGCCTGTCGGGGCTGGAGCCGCTCAACATCGGCCCGGACTCGCTGTTCGTCAACGTCGGCGAACGTACCAACGTCACCGGCTCGGCGAAGTTCAAGCGCCTCATCCTCGAAGAGGACTACGACGAGGCGCTGAGCGTGGCCCGCGAGCAGGTGGAAAACGGTGCGCAGATCATCGACGTCAACATGGACGAGGGCATGCTCGACGGCAAGGCCGCCATGATCCGCTTCCTCAACCTCTCTGCCGCCGAGCCGGACATCGCGCGGGTGCCGGTGATGGTGGACTCCAGCAAGTGGGAGATCCTCGAGGCAGGCCTGAAGTGCATCCAGGGCAAGGGCGTCGTCAACTCCATTTCACTCAAGGAGGGCGAGGAGAAGTTTCTCCAGCAGGCACGGCTGTGCCGGCGCTATGGTGCGGCGGTGATCGTCATGGCCTTCGACGAAGTGGGACAGGCGGATACGAAGGCGCGCAAGGTGGAGATCTGCGCGCGCGCCTACCGACTGCTCACCGAGAAGGTGGGCATGGCGCCCGAGGATATCATCTTCGATCCCAACATCTTTGCCGTGGCCACCGGTATCGAGGAACACAATAACTACGGCGTCGATTTCATCGAGGCCACGCGCGAGATCAAGCAGAGCCTGCCCCATGCACTGGTCAGCGGCGGGGTAAGCAACGTGTCGTTTTCCTTCCGCGGCAACAACCCGGTGCGCGAGGCCATCCACTCGGTGTTCCTCTATCACGCCATCCGGGCGGGCATGGACATGGGTATCGTCAACGCCGGCCAGCTGGCGGTCTACGATGATCTGCCCGAGGAGCTGCGCGAGCGCGTCGAGGACGTGGTCCTCAATCGGCGCCCCGATGCCACCGAGCGCCTGCTGGAGATCGCCGAGAAGTACCGCGGCGATGCCCATGCCGAGAAGAAGGAGGACCTGGAATGGCGCGGCTGGCCGGTGGAAAAGCGCCTGGAACATGCGCTGGTCAAGGGCATCGATGCCTTCGTCGACGAAGACACCGAGGAGGCGCGCCAGCAGTTCGAGCGGCCCATCCAGGTCATCGAGGGTCCGCTCATGGATGGCATGAACACCGTCGGCGATCTGTTCGGCGCCGGCAAGATGTTCCTGCCGCAGGTGGTCAAGTCGGCGCGCGTGATGAAGAAGGCCGTCGCCTACCTGCTGCCCTACATAGAGGCGGAAAAGCAGGAGGGCGCGCAGTCCAACGGCAAGGTCCTCATGGCCACGGTCAAGGGCGACGTGCATGACATCGGCAAGAACATCGTCGGCGTGGTGTTGCAATGCAACAACTTCGAGGTCATCGACCTGGGGGTCATGGTGCCGGCCAACGATATCCTCGACAGGGCGAGGGAGGAAGGCGTGGACATCGTCGGGCTCTCGGGGCTCATCACTCCCTCGCTGGACGAGATGGTGCACGTGGCGAAGGAGATGGAACGCCTGGACTTCGATATTCCACTGATGATCGGCGGTGCTACCACGTCAAAGGCCCATACCGCGGTGAAGATCGAGCAGCACTACCATGCGCCCACGGTATGGGTGAAGGACGCCTCGCGTGCCGTGGGCGTGGCGCAGAATCTCATCAGCGAGGAGTACCGCGAGAGCTTCCTCGCCGAGCTGAAGGCGGACTATGAAAAGGTCCGCCAGCAGCACGCCGGCAAGCAGAAGCGCACGAAGTTCGTTTCCCTCGAACAGGCGCGCGCCAACCGGGCAAGGCTGGACTGGCAGAACTATACGCCGCCACGGCCGCAGATCATGGGTATTCAGCGCTTCGACGACATGCCGCTGGAATTCCTCGTGCCCTACATCGACTGGACGCCGTTCTTTCATACCTGGGAGCTCAAGGGCAGCTATCCGAAGATCTTCGAGGACGCGGAGAAGGGCGTCGAGGCACGCAAGCTCTATGAGGACGCGCAGGAAATGCTCGCCCGTATCGTCGATGAACGCTGGCTGAAGGCGCGCGGCGTGGTGGGATTCTTCCCGGCCAGCAGCGTCGGCCATGACGACATCGAGATCTATACCGACGACTCGCGCAGGCAGGTTCGCATGACCCTGCACCACCTGCGCCAGCAGACCGAGCGTCCCGCGGGCAAGCCCAACCGCTGCCTGGCGGACTTCATCGCGCCGAAGGAGAGCGGCGTGAAGGACTACCTCGGCGCCTTTGCCGTGGGGATCTTCGGCGCCGAGGAAAAGGCGAGGGAGTTCGAGGCCCAACACGACGACTACCACGCCATCATGGTCAAGGCCCTGGCCGATCGCCTCGCCGAGGCCTTCGCCGAGCACATGCACGACCGCATCCGTCATGTGAACTGGGGCTATGAAAGCATGCCCGGGGATCGCGCCTGGAGTCCCTGCCGCGGTATCGACGATCCCGGTTTCGACAACCCGCGCCTCATCCATGAAGACTATCCCGGCATTCGTCCCGCCCCGGGCTATCCCGCCTGTCCGGATCACACCGAGAAGCCCCTGCTGTGGGAACTCCTCGATGCCGAGAAGAACAGCGGCGTGAAACTCACCGAATCCGGCGCCATGTATCCCGCCGCCGCCGTCAGTGGCTGGTACTTCTCGCATCCCGAAGCCATCTACTTCGGCGTCGGCAAGATCGATCGCGACCAGGTGGCCGACTATGCGCGGCGCAAGGGCATGAGCATGGAAGAAGCCGAGAAGTGGCTTGCCCCGAACCTCGGTTACGACAGCGACTGAGGACTGCGCGTCCGGCCGTCTCTCCCGGGGCGGTATTTCCGGGCGCGCGTCAGGTTCAGCCCGGACCCGGCCGGACGGCCGGCGATCAGGGCAGGGACTGCAGGGCGGCGATCCGTTCTTCCAGCGGCGGGTGCGACATGAAGAGCCGTTTCATGCCCTGTCCCAGCCCGCCATTGATACCGAAGGCGGCGAGTTGATCCGGCAGGTGAGGCTGTGCGACGGTGGCCTGCAGGCGTTGCAGCGCGGCGATCATCTTGTGACGTCCCGCCAGCGCGGCGCCGCCGGCATCGGCGCGGAATTCACGTTGCCGCGAGAACCACATGACGATCATGGTTGCCAGGATACCGAGTACGATCTCGGCGACGATGGTGGTGATCCAGAAGGCGGGTCCGTGTCCACGCTCCACCTTGAACACGACGCGATCGACAAGATAGCCGATGACGCGCGAGAGGAAGATGACGAAGGTGTTGATCACCCCCTGGATCAGGGCCAGCGTAACCATGTCGCCGTTGGCGACATGGCTGACCTCATGGGCCAGAACGGCTTCGGCCTCGTCGCGGCTCATGTTCTCCAGCAGCCCGGTACTGACGGCAACCAGCGCGTTGTTGCGCGACATGCCGGTGGCAAAGGCATTCACGTCCGGCGAAGGGTAAATCGCCACCTCGGGCATGCCGATACCGGCCTGCCGGGCCTGGTACTGTACGGTCTGTACCAGCCACTGCTCCCGGGCATCGCGCGGCGTGTCGATGACCTGTGCGCCGGTGAAGCGTTTGGCGGTCCACTTTGACATGGCCAGGGACAGAAATGCGCCGCCGAAGCCGAACACCGCGGCGAAGACCAGCAGGCTGCCGAGATCCAGCCCCACGCCCTGCTCATCCAGGATGCGCTCGACCCCCAGCAGACGCAGGGTGATGCTCAGTACGAAGATGATGGCGATGTTGGTTGCCAGGAACAGGAAGACGCGTTTCATTGATTACCTCGATTTTTACACGGTTTTTGACCAGGCAGGGTAGCGGATTTATAGGGGCCACGCCGTGCTTTTACAAGCCGATATTTCGGAATGCCGGGTTCCGTTTTCCCTGAGAACGCGATGCGCCTATACTGCCACCGATGCCACCAGCCCGGCCGGAAGCGCCATGGATGAAGAACCACGAACGAAGAACCACGAACAGATAAGCCATGGAGACAAGCAGACGCGCTGCCGGGCGTGGCCCTGTAAGCCTGACGTAGTTCAAGCAACCATCGTCCCTTTACCGTGATTGATCCGATACAAGCCAGTTTTGACGGGTTTCGGTTGCTGCACCTGCTGATAAGCCTGCTCGTGCTTCTTATCAAGGGGCTGGTGCGCTTGATTAAGTGGGTGGCAGGCGCGGACCTCGCCAGAGGGAATGCCGGTTCAGGTGCCGAGGGATCTGCCACTGGAATACCCTCCGCGTGGCAAGGCCGATACCAGAACATTCCCCTGAAATTCTTCGGTGGAGGCTGTGATCGGGAGTTCACGGAATACCTGAAGGGTGAAAGCAGGGTTGCGGTTGAGAGTCTCAACGACATGGCCGAATGGTTGCTCGGCTGTACCTACGTGTCGGATCGGCGTGAGCACGGGGTGCGCGACCACTGGCTGCACCCGCTGGAATTCGAACGCATCCGCCGAGGGGATTGTGAAGACTTCGCCCTGTGGGCCTGGCGCAAGCTGACGGAGCGGGGTTGCAGGAACGAGTTCATCGTCGGCAGGTGGCACCGTGACGGGCGCGAGGGCGCCCATGCCTGGGTCCTGATATATCTGGATGGCCGGCCCTGGATCTTCGAGACCACCGGCCGCAGCAAGGAAAGGATGTTCAAACCTCTGGATCAGGTTGCGAGGGAATATATCCCCTTTGCAGCCATTGATCAGGACGTCCGCAAGAAGGTCTACGTGGGCATCACGCAGCGAATCATGAAGCTGATGAAGGGCCCATGACGCGAGCGTCCCATGCGCCGGTGGAGGGTGCGGGACAGGTCGCGGCCTTGAAACTCCCTTTCTTGACAGCCGCGTTATCAGGTCTACAATTCGCGGCATCGTCATTTTGCCGTGAGGGCAATCCATGCACATAGACACAGGAAGCACGCTTTTCTGACCTGCCTGCCCTGAATTTCTCTGAATCTTCCGGGCGGCAGGCCGTGATGCCTGTCCCCGGGAGCCGAAAAACCCCGGACGATAGACTGCGTGCGGGGTTTTTTGTTGAGGAAGCAGAGAAATGGACAAGTCTTTAGTCGAGGAGATCAGGGCCTGCCTGCCGCGGGGACGTACCCTGTTCCACTACTTCAAGGATCGCTACGCGCTCATGCTGCTGGCCTGGATGGTCGGCGAGGGTGCGCCGCTCTCGCGCCTGCGCGCCGGGCGTGCCGCGCGCCTGTTGCAAAAGCCCACGGTGCGCCAGTTGTTGGCGCAACTGGGCAACGCCCGCCTGGATCGCCTTTCCCTCGCCAGCATGTGGTCACCGGACACCCACACCTTCCTGCTCACGCTGGACCAGTGGGGCGGTCGGCGGGCGCGCTGGTTCCAGACCTCACGGCCGGGTTACAACCTCGTGTTGCAGCTGAACTTCAGCCACGGACACGACGGCGCCTACCGCGAACTGGTGCGCCCGGTCTGCCGCGCGTATCTCAACGGCTGGGGCCATCCGGTCCTGCGCGAGGGACGCCGCCGGGATCTGTTACGCGAGACCCTTGCCTGGGCGCGCATCGATCTCGATTTCGATACCGGCGAGGCCCTCATCGAGGAGATCCAGAGCGACTGGGTGCGCGAGGCGGCCTCCCTGCGCAGTGCGGCGCAGCGGGCGCGCGAGCGCGGTCACAGGGATCTGGCTTTCTGGGAAGTCGAGGGACTGCCCGACGCCATCATCCGCTACGTGGACGAGGTGCTCACGCCCTACCGCCGGATGTGGGCCGAGGCCATGCTGGCGGCGACACTCATGTTCCTGCGCGAGGAGCTGGGCCTGCGGGTGATCTACTACCACAGCCACGAGACCGGCAGCCGCGTCAAGGGCATGGGTGAGTGGCTGCCGCCGCGCTCCCTCTACACGGATCTGCCGCGGCGCTTCTGCTTCGAGGAGACGCGTGACTGCCCCGCCTTCCTGCTGGCCGACAAGGCCTTCCGGCGCAAGTACCGGCGTATCGCCACGCCGCGCTGGCAGCGGCTGGAACTGTAGGGGAGCGTACCGTGCCGGCACCACGCAACCCCCTCGCCCTGCATCCCCTGATGCGAAAAGGTGGCGCTCACACGCGGAGCGCCACCGCCCTTCGCGCCCGCGTCCGACGCCAGTGCGAGGACGAGGCAGCGGAATATCTTGCCGAGAGGTGGCGTGGCGCGGAAGGAAAGGGAGCGGAACCGTCGGAAGGTCTGGATGATTCGGTGGAGGTGGCGGAGTAAAGGGATGGCCATCCCTGGCCATCGCCTGCCTGTCGTGCTGCTCAGGGTGTTCCGCGGCAGCGGCCGGTGGTGGAATCGAACCACGGACCGGCTGCCGTGCAGGTGCTGTTGTAGATCATGACGTGGGTCTCCGTGCCCGCGCCTTCGCAGTTGCCGCTGGCGTCACAGTCTGTCTCGATGAACATGTCGGCACCATCGAGTGAGCTGATGCCACCGCCAGTGTTGTTCCCGGCGGGCGGGTTGGTGCCCGAGAACCACAGGAAGGGCGACCTGATACGGTTGTCGCCGACGCTCTGGATACGATGGGCCACGCCGCTGCCGGATGCGGTGGGGTTGAAAGCGGTGTCGATGACATGCACCAGGGCGTCACCCGAGGCAATGATGGTGGCGGCGTCGTTGTTGCCCGCCGCCCCGGCGGCGCTGGCGGTGAGGATGCCGCCGTGCATGTGGAAGGCGCCGCCATCCTGTACCATGGCGCCGGCGAGCCCCGTGGCCGGCCCGGTGGTCCAGAATACGTCTGCGTCCCCGGCCAGCGCGCGCAGGGAAGATCCATAGGCCTGGATCTGTGCCCTGGCGCCGATGACGCGCACCGCGCCGTTGGCCAGCACGTGGGGACCGACAGGTGCCTTGGCGATGGCGATGATCTCGCTGCCAAAGAACCAGGTTTCCGCGCATTCGGTGTAGTAGCCGAAGTTATAGAAAGTGCCGCTCGAGCGCACGGTGGAGGCAAAGAAGTTGTGTCGTGAGGGTACGCCGCTGGCGTCGCACACGTCCACCCAGGCGCGGGTGACGTTATCACCGTCGGCCACCAGTTCGACGTTGACGTAGGACGAATCACCGCCTCCGGTCCATTCGATGCCCGAGCTCACTCCAATGATGGAGATGTCCTCGAAACGCAGGCGCGTGCAGTTCTCCACGCGGATGGCGGTGCTGTCACCGGGAGTGGGCACGATACGGGTGTTGCCAATGCCGGAACCGCGCACCGTAATGTTGCCATGCGCGGCACAGTAGAAACCGGAAAATTCACCAGGCCCGACATCTACCAGCAGGGGTGAGCTCGCGGAAGGGTGACGGATGGCGTGGATCCATGCCGCCGCATCGGCGAGTGAACTGAAACAGTTGTCGGTGGTACCGCAGGTCTGTCGTACGGTGATGACCTCGGCGTCGTTGGCCACCGCGGCCTGTGCACCGGGGGAGAAGCCCGCGACGAGGGCCAGTAGCATCAAAGGCAGGAATGCCTGGAATTTCTTCATTGTTGTTCGCCTCCCTGGGGTTATCGATGATCCCCGCAAGGCGACCGGTCATCCTGCCCGGTTGGCGTCATGCCCGTCGCAGGAGGTGGAAAATTCTCCACCGGGGCGATGTCGCAAGAGTCAGGCTGTTGTTATGATGACCTCCAGTCTAGCCCCTCATGAATGTAGGGTTAAGCCGTCGGGCCGTGATGGGGTTCAAGAAACCGCAAAAAAAGTGCGCGCCCTGCCGTGGGCCGGATGGCGGTGACTTGTCGTGCGGGCTTCACAAAGCCGGTACAATGGCGCCGGGTCCGCGCCATTCCCACGACATGGCTGCAATAGCGCCGAAGCCTGGTTTCATGTCCGACCATCCCAGCCTGACAGTCCCTCAACCCGTTCGCACCACCTGTCCCTATTGCGGCGTCGGTTGCGGCGTGCTGGCCACGCTGGACGAGCAGGGTGTGGTCAGCGTGCGGGGCGATCCCGAACATCCCGCCAATCGGGGGCGCCTGTGCTCCAAGGGCACGGCGCTCGGTGAGACGGCCTATCTGGACGCACGCCTGCTCTACCCGGAAATGGACGGCGAGCAGGTGAGCTGGGAGGCGGCCCTGTCCGCCACGGCAGGGCGACTTGGCGCCATCATCGACGAGCATGGGCCCGATGCGGTGGCCTTTTACGTCTCGGGGCAGTTGCTCACCGAGGACTACTACGTGGCCAACAAGCTCATGAAGGGCTTCATCGGTTCGGCCAACATCGACACCAATTCCCGCCTGTGCATGTCCTCGGCGGTGGCGGCGCACAAGCGCGCCTTCGGCGAGGACGTCGTGCCCTGTTGCTACGAGGACCTCGAGCGCGCCAAGCTCGTCGTGCTCGTGGGCAGCAACACCGCCTGGTGTCACCCGGTGCTGTTCCAGCGCATCGCCGCGGCGAAGCAGGCCAACCCCGATCTCATGGTGGTGAGCATCGATCCGCGCCACACGCAGACCGCCGGCATCGCCGATCTGCATCTCGCCCTGCGACCGGGTACGGACAGTATTCTGTTCAATGGCCTGCTGGTTCATCTCGATGCAGCGGGTGAACACAACGCCCTGTTTACCGAGCATGCCACCCGCGGCATGGAAGCGGCCCTGGCGGCGGCACGGGACAGCGCACCCACGGTAGAGGTCGTCAGTGAACGCTGTGGCCTGAGCGCGGAAGACGTGATGCGTTTCTATCGCCTGTTCGCGCGTACCGAGCGCACGGTGACGGTGTTCTCGCAGGGCGTCAACCAGTCCAGCAGCGGCGTGGACAAGATCAACGCCATCATCAACTGTCACCTGTTCACCGGCCGCATCGGCCGGCCCGGCATGGGACCGTTTTCCCTGACCGGCCAGCCCAATGCCATGGGCGGACGCGAGGTGGGCGGGCTGGCCAACCAGCTTGCCGCGCATCTGGACATCGATGAGGCCGACGACCGTGAGCGCGTGCGGGCGTTCTGGAACGCGCCGGCGATGGCGGCGGGCGAGGGACTCAAGGCCGTGGATCTCTTAGAGGCCATCCACGCGGGCCGCGTGAAGGCAGTGTGGATCATGGCCACCAATCCGGTGGTGAGCCTGCCCGATGCCGAGCGCGTGAAGGCGGCCCTGCAAAAGTGCGAGCTGGTGGTGGTGTCCGACTGCGTGCGCGAGACCGATACGGTGAAACTGGCGCACATCCGCCTGCCCGCCACCACCTGGGGCGAGCGCGAGGGCACGGTGACCAACTCCGAGCGGCGCATCTCGCGCCAGCGCGCCTTCCTGCCCGCACCGGGACTGGCGCGCCCCGACTGGTGGATCGTCTGCGAGGTGGCGCGGCGCATGGGCTTCGGGGACGCCTTCGACTATCGCGGACCCGCGGACATCTTTCGCGAGCACGCGCGCCTCTCCGGCCTGAACAGGCAGGGCCGCCGCCGCTTCGATATTGCCGCGCTGGCGGATCTGGATGACGCGGCCTACACGTCGCTGGCGCCGGTGCAGTGGCCGGTGGGGGCCGATGGCACGGGCACGCCGCGCCTCTATGGCGATGGCCGTTTCAGCACCGCTGACGGGCGGGCACGCTTCGTTGCGGTCGAGCCGCGCGCGCCGGCGGCCACGCCCACGACGGACTTTCCCTTCGTGCTCAACACCGGCCGCGTGCGCGACCACTGGCATACCATGACGCGCACCGGCATGTCACCGCGCCTGTCGGCGCACACCATCGAGCCTTACGCCGAGATCCATCCCGAGGATGCCTTGCAACATGGCATTGGTGACGCCGAACTGGTAGAGGTGTACGCCCCCAACGGCGAGTCGTTGTACCTGCGCGCGCGCCTGAGCACGGATCAGCAACGCGGCAGCCTGTTCGTGCCCATTCACTGGAACGATCAGTTCAGCAGCCGCGCGCGGGTGGACAGCCTCGTGCCCGCCATCTGCGATCCCCTCTCCGGCCAGCCCGAGTTCAAGCACGGCGTGGCAGCCATCAGGCCATGCCAGGCGCGCTGGTACGGCTTTCTGATCTCGCGGCGCCGGCCGCAACTCAAATATGCCCGTTACTGGACGCGCTCACGGGGCAAGGGTTTCTGGCGTTACGAGGCAGCCGGCGAGGATCGTCCCGAGGACTGGTCGGCCCACGCGCGCGCCCTGCTCGACGTGCCGGGGGAGGAGCAGAACTGGGTGGAGCTCCATGACCGCGCCCGGGGCCGCTATCGCGGCGCGCGCTTCGTCGGTGAGCGGCTGGACAGTTGTATCTTCATCTCGGCACAGAACATCCTGCCGCCCCGCGACTGGCTCATCGGCCTGTTTCAGAAGGACAGCCTGAGTGAGGCCGAGCGCGCCGGCCTGCTGCGCGGCACGCCGCCGCCGGATCAGGAAGACACGGGCCGCATCGTCTGCGCCTGCTTCAACGTGGGGGAGAAGACCCTCCAGCAGGCCATCGCCGCGGGCGCCGATTCCGTGGAGGCCATCGGCGAGCGCCTCCGCGCCGGCACCAACTGCGGCTCCTGCAAACCGGAACTGGCGGCGCTCATTCGGCTGGCAAAAGCCGGCGCCTGAAGCGTATTTTCAGTTAAGCTGCTGTTTTATCAGTAATAATTTCCCGTGAATATTTCACAGGCCGACGCCGACTTATTGCACTGAGCCCCCTTCCGCCCCCGCCGTAGGCTGTCCCCATGCTGAATCTCAGCCACCACACACAAAGGGGATAACGTCATGCACAAGCTCAACAGGATCTTCGCCGTACTTTTCATCCTTGCCCTGGCCGCCGCCGGCACCGCCCAGGCCGACGAATTCCATCTTGCCCTCGCCGATACCGGCAGCTGGCAGCAGAATCGCCTGTTCTCCCCCAGCGCGGTGGCCCGCGCGCAGGAAGAGGCCGGCGCGGTGATCATCTACGAGGGCCTGCGTGACGTGGACGTGGAACGGGCCATGGACGAGGAGTTCGACCGCATCGAACACATGATGTTCGTGAGTACCGTGGTCACCGACGCGGCAGGCAATCCCCGCATCGAC